>JBJOOI010000105.1:0-5672 GCA_046051375.1 Bacteroidota bacterium
ATGTATTTACTTTTTACACTTGACTTTACCAATAGTCATTACAAGTAAACCTATCAAAGTAAATATATCAAGATTACCAACGCGCAAAAACAATTGAGATTGACAGAAACGATATAAGCTATCGAATACAATTGCGATAACGTTTTCGATAGATACAAAAAAAAGGAACTGGGGTTTGCCCAGTTCCGCGATACAGCAGTTTTAAACCCTTTTACGGAATCCTATTGTCTGCTTTAATCAACCGGCATGGGACGATGTCCTTTAACCGACTGAAGCGAAGATAGTATGCACGGAGTACTCAATTCAATGAGAAATGCTTCCATTCCACATGATATAAATCAGTCAAATCCATTGCCTTGATCATCCCCCAAATACAATCCTGAAATTAGATTGCATGCATTAATCATCCATCAAAATTCAGGTCATGGCAATCATCAAAGTAATCGAGATCATGTGCAACTCCACGAAAAGCTGGGAAGACGCAGCACAACAAGCCATATTGGAAGCATCAAAAACAATAAAAAACATCAGGTCAATTTACGTCAAAGAGCACAGTGCCAAAATTGACAATAACAACAAGATTGCAGAGTACAGGATTACTGCAAGCCTGAGCTTTGAAATTGAAGGCCCTCAAAAATCTGTTTCCCAAAAATAGACATGGACATCAAAAACAATATCCTGGAAACCATTGGGAATACCCCACTGATAAGAATCAACAAGATTACCCAAGCCATTCCGTGCCAGGTACTTGCCAAGGTGGACTATTTCAATCCGGGAAATTCTATCAAAGACAGGATGGCGCTCAAAATGATTGAAGTGGCAGAGAGAGAAGGGAAATTAAAACCGGGCGGAACCATCATTGAATGTACATCAGGCAATACAGGCATGGGTTTGGCGTTGGCGGCAATTGTAAAAGGATATAAATGTATTTTTACAACAACAGACAAACAATCCAAGGAAAAAGTGGACATCCTCCGTGCAGTAGGAGCAGAAGTAATTGTTTGCCCAACCAATGTTGCACCAGAGGATCCCAAAAGTTATTATGCCATTGCACAACGATTGGCCGAAGAAATCCCCAATGCATTTCATGCCAACCAATACGATAACCTTGCCAACCGATTGGCACATTATGAATCAACCGGGCCTGAGCTCTGGGAGCAGACTGATGGAAAAATAACCCATCTTGTTTCTACAGCAGGTACAGGTGGAACCATCACAGGAACTGCGATGTTCCTGAAACAAAAAAATCCCAATATCAAAATATGGGCCATTGATGCATACGGCTCGTTGCTGACCCATTATTTTAAAACCGGTATCATTGACATGACCCAGGTTCATCCTTATCTGTCTGAAGGGTTTGGAGAAGATTTTGTGCCCGAAAACTTTGACATGTCTTTGATTGATTATTTTGAACAGGTGACAGACAAGGATGGAGCACTCATGGCAAGAAGGATTGCGAGAGAAGAAGGAATTTTTTGTGGATACAGTGCTGGCAGCTGTTTGCAAGGATTGATGCAACTCAAAGAACATTTGAAAAAAGATGATATGGTGGTTTGTATTTTTCATGACCACGGCAGCAGATACAATGGAAAAATTTACAATGACCAATGGATGATTGATCATGGATTTATGCATGAAACAGTCAATATTGCAACAGAACTAAAAAAAGTATCGTAGATCTACGATACTTTTCACGCGTAGTTTCTCTTGATGTAGGGTAATTACTGAACACCAATAAAAGGGTTGTTTTGCTCTTGTGCAATGTCATGGGGCAGGGTATCTTTGTATTGTTGATCGAAAGAGCAACATATCCAGAAAAACCAAACCAAATCCAATTTCCAAAAGAAAAACCTCCAATTCCTAAAACCAAAAATCCAATTTTCCTACACAAAAAACCAAGTATCCAACTGTCCGAAAGCCGAATTCAACATCCGAAAAACCACAACCATTCAACTTAACCATCAAAAGGCTTTAGACAAAAAAAACCCGGTGTTCTCACCGGGTTTTTTATTGCATCAAAGCATACCTTTTGTTGTTGGCAATGCATCATGCATGGGATCTTTTTTGACCGCCATGCGAATGGCCTTTGCGAAAGCCTTGAAGATGGCTTCAATTTTATGGTGTTCATTGTCCCCTTTGCAAAAAACATTGAGGTTGCATTTGGCAGCATCCGAGAATGATTTGAAGAAATGAAAAAACATTTCAGTGGGCATATCCCCTACTTTCTCTCGGGTAAATGCGGCGTCCCAAACAATCCAGCTCCTTCCGCCAAAATCAATCAATACCTTTGCCTCTGCATCATCCATGGGTAAAGCAAAACCATACCTCTCCATTCCCCTTTTATCACTCAAACCCTTGTAAATCGCTTCTCCCAGGGCAATTCCCGTGTCCTCAATGGTATGGTGCTCATCAATATGCAAGTCGCCTTTTACCACAATGTCAAGATCCATCTTGCCATGCCTTGCAATCTGGTCAAGCATATGATCAAAGAAACCAAGGCCAGTGGCAACAGATGATTTCCCAGTACCATCGATGTTCAACTTTATCTCAATACGTGTTTCGTTCGTTTCCCGCACATGATGAACTGTTCTCAATCCATGTTTGAGAAATGTATATACTTCCATCCAATCATTGGTAGCAAGAACAACCGTATTTTTCAAACCCTCATCCAGGCTTTCCAAATCAACAACACCTGCACCATCCTCACTGGTCAGGAGAATGCACTTGGAACCAAGGTTAAAGGCCAACTGAATATCGGTCAACCGATCCCCAATCACAAAAGAACCCTGAAGATCATAATCAGGATTGTTCAGGTATTTACCCAACATTCCCAGCCCAGGCTTTCTTGAAGGAGAATTTTCATGCGGCATGCTGGGGTCAATAAAAACCTCATCAAAATGAATGCCTTCACCTGCAAGCGTTTGTACAATATGATCATGTACCGGCTTAAAATCTTCTATAGGAAAGGATGATGTTCCCAAACCATCCTGGTTGGAAACCATGGCCATTTCAAAATCAAACTCTTTGACAACTCTTGAAAGGGATTGAAAAACCGCTGGAAAAAAAACCAGCTTTTCAAAATGATCAATCTGAAACGTTGGTGGTGCTTCCTTGATCAAGGTACCATCCCTGTCTATAAACAATACTTTTTTCATGAATCTCGATTGAATTGAATTATTGGAATGAATTGATGGCCTCCATCAATTTCAGGTTTTCAGCATGCGTTCCTACAGTGATGCGCAGGCAGTTGTCGCAGAGCAACACATTGCTACGATCTCGGACAACAATCCCCTTTTCTACCAGATAATCATACATACGCCTGGCATCCGTAAACTCAACCAACAAAAAGTTAGCATCGGAAGGAAACACGCAGACAACTGTTTTCTCATTCGCAAGATCCGTTTCCATTTCCTTTCTTGAAGCAACCAGTTGAAGAATCATGTCATTGACCTGACCAATTTCATCCAACGCCTTAAGAGCAAGTTCCTGAACGGGTTCACTGATGTTATAAGGGGGCTTCACCTTATTGAGATAGCCGATAATTTCTGCTGAAGCAAATGCCATTCCAACCCTCAACCCTGCCAGGCCCCATGCCTTGCTCAATGTTTGCAATACCACCAGGTTGGGATAATCAGCCAAATCGCTTACCAAAGATTTTTGACGGGAGAAATTGATATAGGCTTCATCCACCACCACCAGTCCATCAAAATTATTCAGGACCATTTCAATGTCTTGCCGGTCAATGCTGTTTCCCGTTGGATTATTGGGTGAACAAATCCAAATGATTTTAGTGTTGGGTTTGATGGCCGATTCAAGTGCTTCAAGATCCAGTTGAAATTCCTTTGTCAATGGAACTTTGGAAAGATGAACATTGTTGATGTTGGCAGAAACCTCGTACATGCCATAGGTGGGAGGAAAAACAATCACCTCATCAACACCGGGCTCACAAAAGCAACGAAACAACAAATCAATGGGCTCATCACTTCCATTTCCCAAAAAAATCTGATCTGTCGGCACCTGCTTGATGACAGATAATTTCTCTTTTATTTTCCACTGCATCGGATCAGGATAACGGTTGTACCACTTGAGCAGCGGTGATCCTAACGAATTTTCATTGGCATCCAAAAAAATACTGGCTGCGCCTTTGAATTCATCCCTTGCAGAGGAATAAGGCTTCAGGTTCCTGATATTGTTTCTTACAAGATTGTGTGGACTGAACATTACAGTTGGTTTAATCGGATTTTGACAGCATTCGCATGTGCATCCAGCCCTTCAGCTTCCGCCATGGTGATGATGGTTTTTCCAATGTTGTGTATACCCTTTTTGCTGATTTGCTGGAAGGTGATTTTCTTTACAAAACTATCAACACTTACTCCGCTGTAGGCCCTCGCATAGCCATTGGTCGGCAGCGTATGGTTGGTTCCGCTTGCATAATCGCCGGCACTCTCAGGGGTAAAATTGCCCAGAAAAACAGAACCTGCATTGATCACCTTCTCACCATAATTGTGAGCCTCATCAGAGGCTATGATCAAGTGTTCAGCAGCATATTCATTGACCAATGCAATGGCTTCATCCATGTCTTTCATGAGAACAGCCTTGCTGTTTTCCAATGCCTTTGAAGCAATCTCCTTTCTTTCCAACAACTCAAGTTGGGCATTGAGTGACCTGATTGTTTTCTCAATCAACGTTGCATCATTGGTAACCAAGAGCACCTGAGAATCCGGGCCATGTTCTGCCTGCGACAAAAGATCTGCGGCTACAAAATCAGGATTGGCAGTATCATCAGCCAATACACAAACCTCACTGGGTCCAGCGGGCATATCGATGGCTACACCATCCATCTGTACCAATTGTTTCGCAGCCGTTACATATTGATTCCCCGGCCCAAATATCTTGTCCACTTTTTTGATGGATCCTGTACCATAAGCCATTGCGGCAATCGCCTGTGAACCGCCACAGCGGTAGATTTCAGTGACACCAACCTTTTGAGCGGCATAAAGAATGGCGGGATGGATTGACCCATCCTTGGCTGGTGGGGTGCAGAGCACAACCTCAGTGCATCCTGCAATTTGAGCAGGGATACCCAGCATTAATACGGTAGAAAACAAGGGTGCAGAACCGCCAGGAATATAGAGCCCTACCCTTTTCATGGGAGTAGGTTTCCGCCAGCAGACCACCCCCTCCATCGTTTCAATTTTTTTTATTTCCTCCAACTGTACACCATGGAAGCGCTTGATGTTCTCAATGGCAATGTTGATGGCCAATTTCAAAGACCCAGAAATATTTTTTTCTGCAGCCATTATTTCTTTCTGACCAACGGCTAATTTTTTCAAATCAACCCCATCAAACTTCTTGGAATACCGCTTGAGCGACCTGTCACCAGTTTTTCTTACATCAGCAATGATTTTCCCTACCTGCTTTCGAAGCATTCCATTTTCTATGGCGGGTCTTTCTGTAATGCCTGCCCAGTCTTCTTTTGATGGATAACGTAAAATTTGCATGGCAATATTTAAAGAATCATTTTTTCAATTGGCACAACCAAAATTCCCTCTGCACCTGCAGCTTTGAGCTTTTCAATGATCTCCCAGAACTTGTCTTCACTCAACACACTGTGTACACTGCTCCAACCTTCTTTGGCAAGGGGCAGAATGGTTGGGCTCCTCATGCCAGGC
>JBJOOI010000106.1:0-5623 GCA_046051375.1 Bacteroidota bacterium
GAACATCACATTCTGCAGGCACCCAATTCTTGCCTCCGCGGGTACCAAAAGGATTGAACTCATGCTTGAGATTTCCGGGAATTGCCTCATTCATGCCTGCAGCAGGAACAGGGGTAAATGTGGCCCAAGAGGTTTCTCCGGCGAAACCACTCTCATTGCCAACCCATCTAACATCCCAGCCAATATCACTGAACAGATTGGCCATAGGTTGCAGCTTTCTGGTAATCGCCCAGGTCGTATCCCAGCCATAATAGGTATTGCGATCTATTTTCTTGGTAGTTCGGGCACCGCCATAAAATCCGTCTCCACCATTGGCGCCATCATGCCAGGACATGAACAATTCACCATAATTGGTATAGAGTTCAGTCAACTGTTGTCTGTAAATCTTTACATATTCATGGCTACCATAAACTGGGTTGTTCCTGTCCCATGGAGAACAATACACTCCGAACTTGAGGCCGGCTTTTCTGCAGGCCTGTTCAAATTCTTTTACCATATCCCCTTTACCATCACGAAATGGAGATTGGCTGATGTTGTAAGCAGCCGTTTTTGTTGGCCAAAGCGCAAATCCATCATGGTGTTTGGCTACCAGTACCAGACCCTTTAACCCTCCAGCTTTGAATGCCGCCACAATCTTGTCTGCATCAAATTCTTTTGGATTGAAAATCTTCGGATCAGCATCACCATATCCCCACTCCTTGTTTTCAAAAGTTGTAGGGGTGAAATGCACCAGGCCATAGACTTCCACCTGATGCCATGCGAGCTGTCTGGCAGAAGGCAAAGCTCCGTATGGCTCTGGAGGTGCTTGGGCGAAAATAGAACCTGAGAACAAGAATAAATACAGGGGTAAAATTTTCCTAAAAAATAGCATGATGCTGAATTTATTTTTTTTGATTTTTAGAGCAATTATATCGATACCATCAAATGGAGTAATTAAATGAACGGCACAAGATAAATTGTTTCTAAAAATATGCTTTTATTAAAATAAATAGTCGGGATTATCTTAAATTGTCGGCATTAACCCAATATAATTTTAAACATGCCAGCATCCCCATTTGAACTTGCCAGTCCTTATGTAATTGTAACCGGAGGAGCCAGCGGTATTGGGCTATCCATTGTCAAATTGTTTCACGAGCAGGGTGCCATCATCGATGTGCTGGACCTGAACAAACCAAGTGCTGAATCCCTTGAAGCAGCAAAACTAGACAAGGATACTGTACATTTTCATGAAGTGGACATCACCAACCAGCAACAGGTAAAAGAAATTGTATCCGTAATTGCCATCCAGCGCGGGATTGGCATTCTGGTCAACAATGCTGGTATCGCACATATTGGCAATGCCATGAATACTTCAGAAGAAGATTTCCAAAAAATTTTCAATGTCAATGTTAAAGGGGCTTACAACTGCATGCATGCCTGCCTCCCCTTCATGGAAGAGCAAGGCGATGGAGTAATTCTGAACATGGCTTCGATAGCAGCAACTGTTGGTATTACCGATCGGTTTGCCTACAGCATGAGCAAAGGGGCAATCCTCTCCATGACACTGAGTGTTGCAAGAGATTTTATCAAGAAAGGGATACGTTGCAACTGCATCTCACCGGCCAGGGTACATACGCCATTCGTTGACGGATTCATCAACAAGCATTATCCTGGCAACCAACAGGAGATGTTCCATAAATTATCACAAAGTCAACCCATAGGAAGAATGGGCAATCCCGATGAAATTGCTACGCTCTCTTTCTTCTTGTGCAGCAAGCAAGCATCCTTCATTACAGGCTGCGACTACCCTATTGATGGCGGATTCATTCGATTAAACAATTAAACCTAACATATGAAACTTTTCAGATTTGAAAAATCAGGCGCTGTAGGACTTGGGATGGTGAATCAACACGGAAAAAACATTGATATCTCTGCATCAAGCATGGACCTGACAGAAAATTTTTTTGAAACAAATGGTATTGAAAAACTTGCTGCATGGATCAGCGCACATGGTGAAAGCTGCAGTGAAATTGCTGGTGAGATCAATTACCTTTCCTGTGTTGGAAGGCCTTCCAAGATCATTTGCGTTGGCCTCAATTATGCCAAGCATGCCCGGGAAAGTGGTATGGACGTACCCAAGGAACCTGTTTTGTTTTTCAAAAGTACCTCAGCACTCGTTGGGCCTAACCATCCAGTCATTATTCCCAAAGGATCCCTTAAAACAGATTGGGAAGTAGAACTTGCTGTAGTGATTGGCAAGAAAGCATCTTATGTAAATGAAGAAGATGCCATGGAATACATTGCCGGATATTGCCTTCACAACGATTACAGTGAACGCGCCTTCCAGTTGGAAAGGGGCGGTCAATGGGTGAAAGGTAAAAGCTGTGACAGTTTTGCGCCTATGGGCCCCTACCTTGTTACAAGAGACGAGGTGGCTGATCCGCATCAACTTCATCTTTGGCTGGATGTAAACGGAAAGCGGATGCAGGATTCCAGCACTTCAGACCTTATTTTCAACATCCCTCACCTTGTGAGCTATATTTCTCAATTCATGACCCTGTTGCCTGGTGATGTCATCAGCACTGGAACTCCTGAAGGAGTCGGGCTTGGGCAAAAACCGGAACCCTGGTACCTGAAAGCTGGAGATAAAATCCATTTGGGCATTGAAGGCCTTGGAGAACAACACCAAATTGCTATTGCCCATGAGAATTGATGCCCACCAGCATTTCTGGAATTACGATCCCATCAAACATTCCTGGATCAATGATGACATGAAAGTCATCAGAAGGGATTTTAGTCCAGGAGATCTTGCACCACTGCTGAAAGAGTTGAAATTTGATGGAACCATTGCTGTTCAGGCAGATGAAACCATTGCTGAAACTGAATTCCTGCTTGGCCTTGCCAGAAAAAACGATTATATCAAGGCTGTAGTAGGATGGGTCGATCTGCGCAAGGAAAATGTCGAAGACGATTTGCTGATGCTTAAATCCCACCAAAAGCTGGCAGGATTTCGCTGCATCATGCAAGGAGCAGAAGATGAGGCCTACCTGAAAAATCCTGTTTTTTTTAAAAACGTTTCGCGGCTCACCCAGTTTGATTTTACCTATGACCTGCTCGTGTTCCACAAGCAAATGGAATCACTGGTACGATTCACTGATAAACTTCCAGACAATAGGCTGATCCTGGATCACATCGGAAAGCCAGACATCAAAAACAAGGAGATCAAACAATGGAAAGAACAGTTGAGGGTTCTCTCTGCCAATCCAAATATTTATTGCAAGCTGAGTGGCATGTTGACCGAAGCCGATTATCAACACTGGACCTATGACGACATCATGCCATACATGGAAACAACAGCAGAATATTTTGGTGTTGACAGGATCTGTTTTGGATCAGATTGGCCTGTATGCTTGTTGGCGGGTAGTTTCAAACAGGTACACGATGTGGTGAATCGTTTTGCTGAGCAACTCAATTCAACAGAAAGGGAAAAGATTTTTGGAACCAATACTGCAGCATTTTACAAAATATAACCATGGATTTACAATTAAAAGGAAAAGTAATCATAGTAACGGGTGGAGCAAAAGGAATTGGCGAAGCCATTACAAGGGTGCTGGCAGCAGAAGGTGCATTTCCTGTGATTCTTGGCAGAAGCGAGGCAGACAATCAGGCACTGCTTGATCAACTGGGAACCGGTGGTCAGGTGAGGGCAGAATTGAATGATCCCGCTCAATGCAAGGCTGCTGTTGATCAGGTGCTGATGCAGTTTGGCAAGATTGACGGGGTTGTGAACAATGCAGGCGTCAATGATGGTGTGGGCCTTGAAAGCGGCGACTATGAAGGATTTTTGAAGTCATTGCACAGCAATGTGATCCATTATTATTTGGTGGTGCAAGCTGCCCTTCCTGAATTGATCAAGAACAAGGGAGCGATAGTAAACATCGGTTCAAAAGTGGCAGAAACCGGACAGGGTGGCACTTCAGGATATGCGGCAGCCAATGGCGGAAGAAATGCACTGACCCGTGAGTGGGCTGTAGAACTGCTGAAGTATGGCATCCGTGTAAATTCAGTCATTGTTGCAGAATGTTATACACCGCTTTACGATCGCTGGATCAAAACCCTTTCCAATCCAGAAGAGACCTTGAAAAAAATCACAGACAGGATTCCATTGGAAAAAAGAATGACAACCGGTGAGGAAATCGCCAACATGGTTGTATTCCTTTTATCACATAAATCTTCCCATACAACAGGACAGATCATCCACATTGATGGTGGTTATGTTCATCTTGACAGAGCAGCCTTACAATAAAAAAAACTTGCCATGACCAAAACCAAAAACAACTACCTGCTTCCATTCATTCTGGTAACAAGCCTTTTCTTTTTGTGGGGCATTGCCAACAACCTCAATGGAATTCTGATCCCACACCTGAGAAAGGCCTTACAGCTGAGCAACATGCAATCAACCTTTGTTGACACAGCGGTCTACCTCGCCTACTTCCTTGCTGCGATTCCTGCAGGGATCATCCTGAAAAAATTCGGCTATAAAAAAGGCATCATCACAGGACTCCTTGTATTTGCCACCGGCGCTTTTCTTTTTATCCCAGCAGCCAACTCCAGAACATACGAAATATTTCTGTTGGGTCTTTTTATCATCGGGTGCGGATTGACCATCCTCGAAACAGCTGCAAACCCCTATGCCACCAAATTGGGAGACGCAGAATCTGCCACGGCCAGGCTTAATCTGGCACAATCCTTCAATGGCCTTGCAGCATTTCTTGCTCCGGTGATGGGAACCATGTTCATTCTTTCCGGCAAAGAATATTCGCAGGAAGAGTTGGCCCTCATGACTGAAGTAGATAAGATTACCTACCTCAGTGGTGAAGCAGCTTCTGTCAAAATGCCTTATATGCTCCTTGGAATTTTTCTTGTGGGCATTGCCATCCTTTTCTTTGTAAACAAGTTTCCTGAATTCAAGGAAGAGGAAGAAGGAACAAATGCAGGAAGCCTTGGAGATGCATTGAAACAAAAGCACCTTGTTTGGGCAGTCATTGCACAGTTGTTCTATGTTGGCGCACAGGTTTGTGTGACCAGTTTCTTTGTAAGAATGGCCATTTCAGGTGGTGGTGTAGATGAGAAAACTGCCGGCTACTATCTTGGCATTTATGGTTTATTGTTCATGGTGGGAAGGTTTGCAGGTACGGCCATGATGCGGTTGATTGCTCCCGCAAAACTCTTGTCACTTTATTCAGTTGCCTGTATTTTGCTCAGCCTGGTGGCCATTTATGCAGATGGTCAATATGTTGTCATCGCATTGGGCGGACTCGGATTCTTCATGTCCATCATGTTCCCTACCATTTTCTCGCTGGGCATCAAAGACATGAAAGAAAATACCAAACCAGCGTCTTCACTGATTGTCATGGCTATCATCGGAGGAGCCATCTTCCCAGTGATCATGGGTAACATCATTGACAATGCCAATGATAATATCCAGATTGGCTATACCGTACCGATGGTATGCTTTCTGGTGGTATTGTATTTTGGATTAAAAGGCCATCAACCCCAAAAAGCTTAACATGAAAACATTTTACCTGGCACTTGATTTGGTAGACAATGAAGAAAGGATAGCTGAGTACGAAGCCCATCACCA
>JBJOOI010000107.1:0-5623 GCA_046051375.1 Bacteroidota bacterium
ATAGACCATTCCTGCTACAATGACAATGATGATGGCTGTGTTAAAGTGTTCTACAGCACGAGGGAACAAAGGCAGCAACCACCTCAACAATCCGAACAATCCCATCTTTACCATCACTGCGCTCAATACCATTGTAACAGGCGTTGGGGCCTGTTCATAGGCTTCAGGCTGCCAGGTATGCAAAGGAAACAAAGGCATCTTGATGGCAAAAGCAATGAAGAAAAGCAGGAACATCCAATACTGCTCAACATCAGTAAGCTTGACATTGTAAAAAGCCACAAGGCTGAAAGAACCATTGCTGGTTTTCATGTACATGTAGAGAATACCAATCAGCAGGAACAAAGAACCCACGAAGGTGTAAATGAAAAACTTGAAAGTGGCTTTGATGCGTTTTTCTCCGCCCCAGATCGAAGCAAGAAAATAAACAGGAATCAATGCAAGCTCCCAAAAAAGATAAAACACCAGGGCATCAGTGGCCATGAAAACCCCCATGAGCCCGCATTGTGTAAGCAACATCAGGCCATAAAAACGGTTGGCGTTGGAATATCTGTTGCCAGGAACAAGGAGAAATACCATGGGGAAAACCAATGCTGTCAGCAGACAGAGTACCTTGGTCAAGCCATCAAGGATAAGCCCAAAACTGCTTCCCAGGTTGGGGAGCCAAACATAGCTCACCTGGTTGTAGGCAATCAATTCTGATGTTGAAAAGAAAAGACTGGTCATCATCACCCCCATTGTCAGGAGCGAAAAAAGAATGGCAATGGCCCTGGCAACTTTTTCTGATTTGATGAAAAAAGAAATAAGCCCGCCTGCCAATGGCAACCAGATCAACAATGCAGGAAAATTATCAAATGCTGCGAACATATTGAATGCGTTTGGTTATAACTTCCAGAACAACTGGAAGATGAAAAATAATATGATAGCGATCATCATGATCAAGATATAAGAACCCACCTGACCGCTTTGTAAGAGGCGCAATTGTCTTGCACTGAACTGCACGCCTTTACCAACTCCGTTGACAACACCATCAATCAATTTATTGTCGACCACCCTGCTCAGGAAAGATGAGATCCAGTTGATGGGTTTGACCACAATGGCTTCATAGAGCTCGTCCACGTACCATTTGTTTGCCAAAAATCCGGGGAATCCCTCTGTAGTGTTTTCACCCTTGAACTGCTTTCCAAACAACTTGCTGGTAAATACAATGGCAACAAGTATAAGGGCCAGCAATATACCCATCAAGGTCCACTCAAGGCTGTGTGACAAATGGTGCCCCTCGGAAGACTGGCTAATCACCACAGGCGATAAAAACGAGGCCAAAAGATGTGCATCTTCAGCAAACAATGCAGGAATACCAACCCATCCACCTACTACAGATAAAAGCGCCAATACCATCAATGGGAAGGTCATGGCAAGGGGTGATTCATGCAAATGATGCTCTTGCTCATGTGTACCCCTGAAATTACCAGAGAAGGTAAGGAAATACAGGCGGAACATGTAGAAAGCGGTCATCACAGAGGTCATGATTCCCAGCGCATACAAGATGGGGCTCTTGCCCAAAGCCGCAATAAGGATCTCATCTTTTGAGAAGAACCCTGCAAAAGGAGGAATACCTGCGATGGCAAGGCATCCAATGAGGAAAGTAATGTGTGTGATGGGTAATTTTTTCTTGAGACCGCCCATCTTCATGATGTCCTGCTCGTGGTGCATCGCATGAATCACACTTCCTGCGCCAAGGAAAAGCAGCGCTTTAAAAAATGCATGGGTCATCACATGAAAAACACCTGCAGTGTATGCACCAACACCCAATGCCAGGAACATCAGTCCAAGTTGGCTTACAGTAGAATAGGCCAACACTTTTTTGATGTCATTTTGTTTGAGTGCAATGGTCGCAGCAAGCAAGGCTGTTGATATGCCGATGATGGCGATGAGGTTTTGTGAGATGGGTGCAAGGGTGAACAAAACATTGCTTCTTGCGATCATGTAGATTCCCGCAGTCACCATTGTTGCGGCATGGATCAAAGCAGAAACCGGTGTAGGACCCGCCATTGCGTCTGGCAACCAGGTATACAATGGGATCTGTGCAGATTTACCCATGGCACCAACAAACAACAAGATGGTAATGCCTGTCAATACTGCTACTGGGGCAGTTGATGCCTTTGCAAATACGTCTGCATAAGCAATGGAACCAAATTGCGAAAGCATCCAGAATATGGCCAGTAAAAACCCAAGGTCACCAATCCTGTTCATCACAAAGGCTTTCTTTGCCGCATTGTTGTATGAGGCATTTCCGAACCAATATCCAATCAAGAGATAAGAGCAAAGACCTACACCTTCCCAACCAACAAACATCACCACAAAGTTGGATCCCAATACAAGGAGCAACATGGAAAATACAAAGAGATTGAGGTAAGCAAAATAACGGGCATAATGTGGCGTGGTCTCTTCATGCATATAGGCAGTAGAGTATATATGGATCAGTGATCCAATACCAGTGATCACCAGCAAGAACAATGCGCTGAGCTGGTCTACCAGGAAAGAGGCTTTGATGTCCAACCCACCGGCCTTGATGAAATCAAAATAGTAGATGGACCAAGCTTTGAAGCCGGGTGCAGACACCTCCCTGAAAACCATAAGACTTATCACAAATGAGGCAATCAACACGCCACATCCAACGATGTTCACCAGCGCTCTGGAGAGAAAATTCCTTCCCAACCCGTTGATCAGAAAACCAACCAGTGGAAGCAGCGGAATCAGAAAAACATATTTACTCATATCATTCTTTGAATCAGATCAATCAATCGTGTTAGTATCAGTGTTTCAACCTATTGAGGAAGTTAATGTCCACAGAATGGATATTCCTGTACAGCATCACTATAATAGCAAGTCCTACAGTCACTTCTGCCGCAGCCACTACCATGATGAAGAAAACAAAAAGCTGGGCTTCTGTTCCCACTGTTGTAGCCCTGTCCGTAGCAAATGCTGCCACATGGTGCATCTTGGAGAACGCAACCAGCAATACATTCACAGCATTCAACATGAGTTCTATGCACATAAAAATAATGATGGCATTTCTCCTGGTCAGCACACCAACTATTCCGATGGTGAACAAAGCGAGGGAAAGAAAAATGTAATAATTTATTGGTATAACCGGCATAACGTTGGTATTCTTTTAGGAAACAATAGTTGAAGAATCTTTTTTACCCAATACTACAGCACCCACCATGGCACTCAGGAAAAGGATGCTGCTGATTTCAAAGGGAACCACATACTCAGTGAACAATACATTTCCGAGGTTCTTGATCAGGCCGATGGTTCCTTCTCCCCTCATGCTTGAAATGAATCCACCATTGTCCTTCAATGCAGCAATGAGGATCAGCATCAGGCTTCCACCAGACAATACAGCTGCGAACTTCATCCACTTGCTTTTCTGTGGCTCACTCTCAGCATTGAGGTTCATGAACATGATCACAAACAGGAACAGTACCATGATGGCACCCGCATATACAATCATGTTGACGATGGCAAGGAACTGCGCATTCATGATGATGTAATGACCGGTGATGGCCATGAAGACCATGATCAGCCACAACACGCTGTGGACGGGATTCTTGCTAAATACAACCATCATCGCACTGAACAGGGCCAGTGCGGTGAGGAACCAAAAAAGTAATTCGTTGATGTGCATGGCTTATTTGTTTTTTAATTGCGCTTCACGGAGCCCTTTTGCAATTTCAAATTTCTCTTTGTCCGTTACGGGATTGGGTATCAGGAGTTCATCCTTTGAATAGATGAAACCTTTTCTTGTGAAGTTGGATGGTGCAAATGTTTCTGACATGTAGATGGCATCTTTTGGACAAGCCTCTTCACAGAGTCCGCAGAAAATGCAGCGAAGCATGTTGATCTCATACTTTGCAGCATATTTTTCCTCACGGTAAAGATGTTCTTCACTTGTTTTGCGTTCTGCCGCTTCCATGGTGATGGCCTCTGCTGGACAGGCCACAGCACAGAGTCCGCAAGCAGTACAATTCTCCCTTCCTTCTTCATCGCGGTTCAATACATGCAGACCACGAAAAACCGGACTGAATGGCCTTTTCTCTTCAGGATAATTGATGGTAGCCTTTTTCTTGAACATGTGTGCAAACGTGATGGCCATACCCTTGAAAATCGCAGGCAGGTACAGCCGTTCCATGAAGCTCATCGGCTTCTGTTCCAATACTTTTGCCCTATTTGTTAATGATGCCATAGAATTATTTATTTAACCAGAGGATAACCACTGCAGTAATCAACATATTGGCCAATGCCAGGGGAATCAATTTTTTCCATCCAAGATCCATCAGCTGATCGTACCTGAACCTTGGTATTGTCCACCTCACCCAAATGAACAGGAAAAGGAAGAACAGAATTTTTGCGAACAATGCACCAAACCCAAGCAGGGCAACGGTATTGGCACCAAGGCTTAAGGACAATGCTGCTTCATCTACGAATGGGATGTCATAACCACCAAAGAAAAGGGTTGACACCACTGCACTGGAGATGAACATGTTCACATATTCTGAGAACAGGTAAAGACCCAGTTTCATGGATGAATACTCCTGGTGGTATCCGAAGTTCAATTCATTCTCCGCTTCTGGAAGATCGAACGGAGTTCTGTTACACTCTGCAAATACACAGATCAGAAAAATCAGAAAACCAAGGGGTTGGTAGATGATATTCCATCCGCCCTCCATCTGCTGTTGCACGATGGTCTTGAGACTCAAAGAACCGGTCATCATCAGCAATGCAATCAGTGATAGCCCCATGGCCAACTCATAGGAGATGATCTGGGATGCACCACGAACAGCGGCAATCAGAGAGAATTTATTGTTGGAAGACCATCCACCAATCATGATGCCATACACACCCATGCTCACCACCCCAAACACATAGAGGATACCAATATTGACATCTGCAATTTGAAGACTGACGTTGCGTCCAAAAATCTCAATGCTGCTTCCCCAAGGGATTACAGCGCTGGTCAGCATCGCAGTAATCATGGCAAGTGCAGGACCAAGGACAAACAATGTTTTATTGGAAGTCAGCGGAATGATTTCTTCCTTGAAGAAAAGTTTCAATCCATCAGCTACTGGCTGGAGCAATCCAAAAGGACCAGCCCTGTTCGGACCACGGCGGTCTTGCATCCAGGCCGCCACTTTTCTTTCAGCATAAGTAGTATACATGGCAACGATCAGAGATACCGTGATGATACCACCAATCAACAATAATTTTTCGAGTCCGTACGCAAGGTCTATCGCCAACAAATCCATCGTGATCATGCTTGTTTGGTTGAATGGTTATATACATCGCTGGTGGCGGGGCCATTGATCTGGCTGAGGTCAATGGAAGGGTCATTCACTTCACTGACACTGTGGATGTCCATCAACAACTGTGGATTCCTTCCGCCATGCACTGCAGTAAAGGTCTCTTTGGGTTTTATCGTGTTCTCGTAATGCCCCTGTGAAATCACAGAATGCCTGCTTACATGTGTGGGACCTTCAATGGTCCAGTCTGTTGTTTTCTTTTTTTCAAAACGACACTCATTGCAAATCCACTCTTCCACTTCACCCCACTGGTCCTTTCTTGC
>JBJOOI010000108.1:0-5620 GCA_046051375.1 Bacteroidota bacterium
TTGCTGAGGGGTGGTGCTTCTATCAACAACCCTGGATCACCCTTGGTTGTAGTGGATGGAATTATCCGTGCATTCAATGACATTGCGGCACAAGACATTGAGTCTGTTGAATTGTTGAAGGATGCTGCTGCAACTGCCATTTATGGCGCCCGTGCCAACAATGGTGTAATTCTCATCACCACTAAACAAGGTAAAGTAGGTACATCACAGGTTTCATACAAATACACAGCAGGATACAACAGGAACAGGCAGGGATATGAATACATGAATGCAAGGGATTTCATTTATTACAACAGGTTGGGTAACCTTAATTCAGGAAGAACCCTGGCCCAGGTAAATTCATCCCGCGGCTATGGTCTGCTTACGTCACCTGCAGATCTTGCTACTTTTGACATACAGCAATTTTCAGCTGCCAACGCCAATCTCCTTGGCAAGGGTTGGGATACTGTTTCCGATCCATATGGTGGAACCATAATTTTCAAGGACCATGGCGGTGAGATGGACAATATTGTGTTCAGGAATACCAAGACAAATGATCATTTCGTAAACATGTCTGGTGGCAATGACAAAGGAAAATATTATGCGAGCTTTAATTATTACAATGAAGATGGTGTTGTCATTGGTTCCAGCTACAAACGTTTTGCAGCTGACTTAAACGGGTCTTACAAAGTTAAACCCAATGTTGAGGTTAGCTCTGCCGTCAATATGTCAACATCTGCCCAATATGGCACGTTGACTGCAGAGAGCAATACTTTCTACAGGGCCCTTGCCTTATGGCCGACATTCAATCCGTGGATCGATTCAGCAAAAACAATTCCCAATCCAGGTAACTCTGTTTCTGATGGTAATCCTAAGTACTGGCTAGACAAAACAAAACGAACCAATGAAGTGAACAGGATCACTGCTTCTGCTTCAGTGAAGTGGGACATCACCAAGGATCTTTACATCAAGGCAACTGGTTCTGCTTATTTATTTGAAAACCTGGATGAGTCCTTTACCAAGGCCACTCAATTGTACACCACTATCTTCACCAATCCTCCTACATTTAATAATACAACACGACCATCCTCTGCCAACTTCTCTAGGGCTTTCCAGACACAATACAATGCCATCATCAACTATAACAAAACGTTTGGTAAGTCACACAATGTGAATGCTATGATGGGAGCTGAGTTCTTTGATACCAGGGCCTTTGAAATGCAGACTGCAGGGACCCTGGCCCCGACTGATGAGGTGCCAACGGTTAATGCAGCCACAGCCTTTGCAGCGGGAAGCAACTACTCAACAAGGTCTGAATATGCCATTGCCTCTACTTTCGGCAGGTTGACCTATGACTATGATCAACGTTTTCTGCTCTCTGCCGTGTTTCGCCGTGATGGTGTTTCTAGTCTTGCAGAAAAGAACAGGTTTGGTTTTTTTCCAGGCATGAGTGCAGGTTGGAACCTTCATCGTGAAAAATTCTTCAAGAACAGTTCACTTTCAAATGTGATCTCAAGCCTCAAGCCACGCATCAGCTATGGTCAGAATGGAAATGTTGCTGGTCTGGGTCGCTATGAGGTGCAGGGTGCATATGGCGCTCAAACGCTATACAACAACAATGGAGGATTTTTGTATACGGGTATTACCAACGAAGACCTGAGATGGGAAAAGAGCAAGACAACAGATCTTGGTCTTGATCTTGGACTCTTCGGAAACAGGGTGAACTTCCTGTTTGATTATTATGACCGCATTACCACAGATTTGCTTACCAATCTTGCACTCCCCAGTTATACCGGTTTCAGCTCCGTGAAAACCAATCTTGGGTCTTACCAAAACAAGGGTTATGAGTTTACAGTCAACGGAACGGTGCTCAATGCTCCACGCGGACTTAAATTGGATTTGAGTGCAAATGCATCATATGTAACAAACAAAATTCTCAAACTTCCTTTCAACGGTAATGAGTTGAACCGTCAGGGTGGCTTGCAAATTTATGATCCTGCTACCGGAAAGGTAGTCTGGGTTGGAGGTTTACAAGAAGGCAAGCAATTGGGAGATTTATATGCATTCAAGCAATTGTCCATCTTCAAAGATGATGCTGAGGTGGCAAAACTGGCTGGAAACAGGTGGGATCAGGTGGCCCTCATTGGTGGTCCCAATCGTCCTGGTGCCGGAAAAATCACTCCTGGTGATGTAAACTGGTTGGATGTAGACAAGAACGATACCATCGATTCAAGGGACCAGGTATATGTGGGAAATATCTATCCGAAATGGACTGGTGGTTTCTCTATCAACCTGAGCTACAAAGGATTCTCACTGTATACAAGGTTTGAGTTTGCAACGGGCCATACGATTTACAATGATCTTTTTGCAAGAACATTGGGTAATTTCCAGGGTACTTTCAACTACTTCGTAGACCAGAAAAGGGCTTGGTCACCAACCAATAGAGATACAGACATTCCCAAAGTGTATTATGCAGATCAGGTTGCTGCACCAGCAGGGAAGAAAAACTATACCCGTATCAACAACGCAAGTGCAGCCATCAATAGCAACAATTCAAACATGTATGAAAAGGGCGATTATCTAGCCGGAAGGGAGGTTACATTGTCTTATGAATTCCCCAGAAATTTACTTTCAAAAATAAAGTTTCTCAGCAGGGGAAGGGCATATGTCAGTGGTTCCAACCTGTTTTACATGACCAAGTTCACCGGACCAACTCCTGAGCCTCCAGTTGCTGGTGGTTCAATCACCGGTTATTACAATGGTTTGTATCCAGTGCCACGGTCTTTTGTACTGGGCGTAGATGTAGCATTCTAATTAAGGCAGATAACACATACATAAATGTTTAAAAGAGATAAAATGAAAAATAAAATCAACTTGATTTCCATCGCAATTGGAATGTTGATCCTGATCAGTTCATGCAGCAAGCAGCTTGATCTTGCGCCTATCAGTAGTGTTGGTGAAGGTAATTTTTGGAAAACACCAGAACAGGTTGATGCTTTTGTCAATGGTGTTCACACCAGGTTCAGGTCTCATGTGCAGCGTTTCCTATTCTTGGGGGAACTCCGTGCTGATATCCAGGGTACAGATCCCGGAACCAGCACTTCTTTCACCGGCGAGTCGACTGCAGGAAATGAAAGGATGTGGAACAATACCTTGGGATTGGATGCACCGGGTGTGGCTGATTTTGGCGGTTTTTATGCCAACATCAACCAATTGAATCTGCTCATCTCCAAGCTGAATACCACCAATATTACCACAGCCGCCAACAAGGGGTACTATCTGGGAATTGCACATGGCATGAGGGCTTTCTATTATTTTCAAATGCATATGGCCTGGGGAAAGGCCATCATCCAAACTGAACCTACTGCTACCATTGACATCTCGAATCTTGCCAAGGCAGCTGCTACAGAAGCGGAGTTGATGAAACTCATCAAGGATGACATTGAAAAATCCCTTACAGCATTTGGAACGAATTATAGCTACAGGAATACAAAAAGCTTCTGGTCCAAGAACGCATCACTGATGTTGAAAGGAAATGTTTATCTGTGGACTGCCCAAAAAGGTGGCGGTAGTGCAGATGCAACAATTGCCAAAACAGCATTGCTAGATGTGCAAGCCAATGGGGGAGCCTCTCTTCAGGCTTCTTTTGCCAATATTTTTGCTACCACCACAAGGGGTAATAGTGAAGTGATTTTTGCGAGTCGTCACTTGTTGAATGAGGCCACATTGCCCATCATCAATTTTCTTCCTCAAACAGGATTGCTCATCAACTTCCACGATTCAATTGCCAGAAGAAGATTTGATGTTGTTACGGATAATTGGGGCGGTACCTATTTTTTCCCAATGATGATGTCAACTTTTAGAAGGTTCAATGACAGGGATACCAGAAAATGGGCTTCCATTCAGCCTTGTTACAGGTTGACCGGTACAACTTACACCCTTGCAGGGGTATTTGGAAGCAAATACAAGGGTGAACAAAATGCGGGTGTTCGCAACTACACAAATGATTATATCATTTATCGTTTTGCCGACCTCTTGTTGATGTTGGCAGAGGCCAAATTATTGTTGGGTGAAAGTCCTGCAGCGGAGATCAACCTGGTCAGGGCCCGAGCCTATGGTACAGCCTATGTTGCTGCAACAGATGCATTCCCCAATCAGGCTGGTGATGCTGATGCAAAAGAGGCCATACTGAAAGAACGTTATCTGGAATTCATTATGGAAGGCAAGCGCTGGTTGGATCTTAGGCGTTTCGGCGATGCCTATGTTTTCAAGTATACAACTGTAAAAGCGCCAGAAGCATACAAAGTACTTTGGCCAATTGACAGGGCCACACTGACCAATAATAAATTGCTGCAACAAACGCCGGGATATCCTGCGTTCTAATGATTATCTTCAAGGCACGACAGGGGATTCCCTTTCGTGCCTTGATTTTTCTGCCAATACCTCATCAACAATGCAACCTCCATACACCATTGATTCTGGCTGCGAAGGACCTTCCGTCCTGATTACTGCTGGTGTGCATGGAGACGAGTATGAGCCCATCATCGCTGCAAATCACCTGATCAGCAATTTATCGCCACAGTTGAAAAGAGGCAAGTTGACGATTGTTCCAATTGTTAATACCACCGCCGTAGCCAACGGCTCTCGTTATGGCTCGGATGGCTTGGATCTTGCGAGGGTATGCCCGGGAAACAATCAAGGTTCAGTAACCGAAGTGGATGCAGCAAAGATCAGTGCGCTCATCATGCATTCTGATTACCTAATCGACATGCATACTGGTGGGAAATTGTTTGATATCTATCCGATGGCGGGCTACATGCTGCATCCTGACCACAATGTGCTTGAGCAGCAAAGAGCAATGGCAATGGCATTTGGATTGCCCATCATCTGGGGTACTGACCATGCTCCCAATGGCAGGACCTTGTCAGTTGCAAGGGATCACAACATCCCTGCCATCTATGTTGAATATGGTGGAGGAATTGCTGCGAGAGATGAAATAGTTCATGCATATACCATCGGATGTGTAGGTGTTTTAAAAAAACTGGCGATGATAGACACAGCAGAAGAAATTTATAGAGCGCCTGAGCATATCGTGGAAGATCCAACTCCCCAACAAGGTCATCTGCAGGCCAAGATGCCTTCTCCTGCCGAAGGAATATTTGTACCAGCAGTTGAACTTGGGCAAATGATTGTAGCAGGTGAACATTGGGGTGATATAGTGGATCTCGAAACAGCAAAACATATAAAAGTATTTGCTGAACTGTCTGGAATGGTACTGTTTCTGCGTGTTGATGCCAGGGTCAACATCGGGGAATCGCTTGGTGGCATCTTGCCCATTAACATAAAAACCAATGCATAAATGCATCCACATGAAGTTGTAATCGTTACCGGAGCAGGCAATGGAATTGGCAGGGAAACGGCCATTCGTTTTGCCCAGGAAGGCTACCATCTGGTACTTGTAGACATGGACCAACAGGCGCTTTCGCTTGTTGCATCGACAATTGCTTCATCATATACCGTTGAACAGCTTATTCTTGCCGGGGACCTTGCTGAAACATCATTTTTAACTCGGGTAGTTGAAGCTGCCATGGAAAGGTTTGGAAGGATCGATGTACTCGTCAACAATGCTGCCTGGAGAACC
>JBJOOI010000109.1:0-5574 GCA_046051375.1 Bacteroidota bacterium
TTCAAGCCTGAGTGAAGAGGAAAAGCAACAAGGGTTTGAAATGCTGTTTGATGGTACCAACCTCAACAACTGGATGGGTAACAAAACAGGTTACCTGGTTGAAAATGGAAACATGGTTGTTAATCCTGCTGGCGGCAGCGGAGGCAATCTTTACACAGCCAAGGAATATGGTGATTTTGAATACAGGTTTGAGTTTCAGCTGACTCCTGGTGCCAACAATGGTCTGGGCATCCGCACTCCAACGGAAGGCGATGCAGCCTATGTCGGGATGGAATTACAAATCCTGGACAACGAAGCCGATGTCTACAAAAACCTCAATGCATACCAATACCATGGTTCAGTCTATGGCGTGATTCCCGCAAGAAGGGGATTCCTCAAACCGGTGGGAGAGTGGAATGAAGAGGTAGTAGTCGCCAAAGGATCAAAAATCAAAGTCATCCTCAATGGGCAGGTGATCATGGATGGAGACATCAAGGAAGCCTCCAAGAATGGCACAGCCGATCACAAAGAGCACCCAGGGCTCCACAATCCCAAGGGACATATTGGTTTCCTTGGCCATGGATCGGTGGTGAGGTTCAGGAATATCAGGGTGAAGGCGCTGTAAATCTATCAGCATATGCACAAGTTTATTCTTTTTTCTTTGTTGGTTTCAAACCTGTCTCTTGGATTTTCTCAAAACATAACAGGCGCATGGACCAGAAATCTTGACACCGCAGTACAGTACCTGACGGTGGTTGACAATTATTTTACTGTCGCAACTTTCAATCTGCAGGAAAAAAAGTTCATCAGCACCCGCGGTGGAACCGCCATTGTTGAAAAAGGAAAAATGTCTGGAACGATTGAATTCAATACAGTTGATCGGGCTGAAGTTAAATCAAGCTATAGCTATGATGTGAAGATCAAGGAAAATACTTTGATGCTTCCGCTTGAAGGGAATTCAAAAAAATGGCTTAGAGTAGATAATGCAAATGAATCACTTGCTGGCAACTGGAGAATCACCGGAAGGGAGCAGGCCGGTACTATGACACCCATCAAGCCTGCTGCCAGAAAGACCATCAAGATCCTTTCGGGAACCAGGTTTCAATGGGCTGCCATCAACATGGAAACAGGAGAATTTTTTGGGACCGGTGGCGGACATTATACTTTTAAAGACGGGGCCTATACTGAACATATTGAGTTCTTCTCCCGCGATGCCAGCCGCGTTGGTGCATCACTCAGCTTCAAAGCTGAAATCAACAATGGGGAATGGCACCATTCCGGTTTGAGCTCCAAGGGCGAAAAAATCCATGAGGTTTGGAGCAGGAAGTAGAGGTTGACGGCTACTTCAACCCAATCCCCAACTCTTTCAACTGAGATTCATCAATGGTCGATGGTGCATCAAGCATTACGTCACGGCCTGAATTGTTCTTGGGGAAGGCGATGAAATCGCGGATACTCTCGCTTCCTCCGAGGATTGAACAGAGCCTGTCAAATCCAAAGGCAATACCACCATGGGGAGGGGCACCATATTCAAAAGCGCCCAGCAGGAACCCGAACTTGTGCAGGGCTTCTTCCTCACTCATGCCGAGGGCAGCAAACATTTTTTCTTGCAATTCACGCTGGAAGATCCTGATCGAACCACCGCCAATCTCATTGCCGTTCAAAACCATGTCGTATGCATTGGCCTTGATTTGGGCATAAGGATGCGAAAGATAATTGGCCGCATCATGGATCACCGGATCGTTGTCAATCATGGTCTGGATCTGTGATGGTTTGGGCGATGTGAACGGATGATGCCTGGCCACCCAGCGGTTCTCTTCTTCAGCATATTCGAATAAGGGGAAATCCAATACCCAAAGCAATTTGAATTCATCTTCTTTGCGCAAGCCCAACTGCTTGCCCATTTCCAATCTGAGCTCACTGGTAGCCTTCCTGGTCCTCTCTTCTGCTCCGGCAAGAACAAGTATGATATCTCCTGGCACTGCGCCGGATGCGTCAGCAATGGCCTTTAAACGGTCTTCTGCATAGAACTTGTCGATGCTGCTCTTCAGGGTTCCATCCTCATTGTACCTGATGTAGGCCAATCCTTTCATGCCAATCTGAGGGCGCTTCACCCACTCGGTCAATTCATCCAGCTGTTTTCTGGTAAAGGCAGCACCACCGGGTACGGCGATGGCCATCACAGATTCAGCAGCATCAAACACAACAAATCCCGCATCATTGATCAGGGCCGAATGATCCTCTTTGTTGAAGAAAACGGTTGATGGTTTTTTCAAGGTGCAGATCTTCATGCCAAAACGGATATCAGGCTTGTCGTTACCAAACTGCCACATGGCATCTTCCCAGGTCATGCGTTCCACTACATCGGTATAATCAATGTTCTTTACATCCTTGAAAATCCGCTTGATCAGGGTCTCAAACATGTTCAGGATATCCTCCTGTTCAACAAAGGCCATTTCACAGTCTATCTGCGTAAATTCAGGCTGCCTGTCTGCTCTCAAATCCTCATCCCTGAAGCATTTCACAATCTGATAGTAACGGTCATATCCGCTCACCATCAGGAGTTGCTTGAAGGTCTGGGGAGATTGGGGGAGGGCATAGAATTGTCCCTGGTTCATTCTTGAAGGAACCACAAAATCCCTTGCACCCTCTGGGGTGGATTTGATCAGGAATGGAGTTTCGATGTCCATGAATGCATTTTCATGGAGGAAATTCCTTGCAGATCGGTTTACGGCATAGCGGAGTTCCAGATTCCTTTTGACAGCATTCCTGCGAAGGTCAAGGTACCTGTATTTCATCCGAATATCATCCCCACCATCGGTATCATCCTGGATGGTAAAAGGCGGAACGGCAGATTTGTTCAAAATGGTAAATTCGCTGACTTCCAACTCAATCTCACCGGTTGGAATGATGAGGTTCTTGTTGCTTCTCTCAATCACCTTTCCCTTGGCTTGCAAAACAAATTCCCTGCCCAAAGGATTTTCGTCCAGTTGCTGGTTGAAACCTTCATTGAAAACCAATTGTGTGATGCCGTAGCGATCACGAAGGTCTACAAAAGTGATGGCACCGAATTTCCTTACTGTCTGCACCCATCCTGCCAGCGTAATTGACGAACCTGCGTGCTCGAGCCTGAGTTCTCCACATGTATGCGATCTGAACATATTGATTGATTTGTTGAGGCCTTGATTAAGGGCTCAAAGATACTTCAAGGACTGCATTTTTGGCCAGATTAGTTGTGGCCTTTGGCTTCCATTTCCTGGATGACCTTTTTGGTCTGTTGCTGAACCTGTTCTTCCAGCCCTGGTTTATGCATGTATACCAGGTAATAATATCCCAGGATCAACAAACCAATTCCAAAAGGCAGGACAGAGAATTCCCTCAATCCATAGGGCCCGATGAGGTTGGCATCCCAGCCAAAAAACTCGCCAATCATCCATGTACAGTTGGCCGTAATCCAGAAATTAATGGCAAGGTTGTGCAGCAGCTCTCCGGTGATTTTTCTGGTCTGGTAAGTGATCAAAATAGCCACCAGCATGGTAGGGATGATCATTATCAAGGCAGGAATCTTGAGGTTCAATGCCCAGCATGCATCCTTGATCAGCCATAGTAGAATATGGAGGTTCTCAACCCTTCTGAATTTATAAGGAATATGATAAAGAGGAGGCTTGCTCATGGCCGTCGTTGGAAAATTATTTTCCTGCCATTGCTGCTGCCATGGTCTTGCCAATGTCAGCAGGGCTGTCAACAACATGGATGCCACACTCGCGCATGATTTTCATTTTGGCTTCAGCGGTATCATCTGATCCTCCGATGATGGCACCTGCATGGCCCATTCTCCTGCCGGGAGGGGCAGTCTGGCCTGCGATGAATCCAACAACGGGCTTGGTGCCATGTGCTTTGATCCAGCGGGCAGCTTCAGCTTCCATGCCGCCGCCAATTTCTCCGATCATGACAATCCCATGGGTTTCAGGATCGTTCATCAACAACTCAACTGCGTCGCGGGTGGGGGTTCCAATGATGGGGTCGCCACCAATTCCAATCGCTGTAGTTACGCCAAGACCTGCCTTAGCGATCTGGTCTGCCGCTTCGTATGTGAGGGTACCTGATTTAGAGACGATACCAATATTGCCTTTTTTGAAGATGAAGCCTGGCATGATGCCCACCTTGCATTCATCAGCGGTGATTACACCCGGACAGTTTGGCCCAATCAGCCTTGTAGACTTGCCCTGGAGATAATTTTTTACTTTGACCATGTCCTGCACTGGAATGCCTTCTGTGATACAAACCACCAATGAAATTCCGGCTTCTGCCGCTTCCATGATGGCATCTCCGGCGAATGCTGGAGGTACAAAGATGATGCTTACATCCGCTCCGGTTTGTTGAACAGCATCAGCAACTGTATTGAATACTGGCCTGTCAAGATGGGAGCTGCCGCCCTTTCCGGGGGTAACGCCACCCACAACCTGGGTGCCATATTCTATCATTTGTGTTGCATGGAATGTCCCTTCAGTACCGGTAAAACCCTGTACGATGATCTTTGATGATTTGTTCACTAAAACTGACATGGTAAAGATGTTTATTTTGGTGGGGCGAAGATAATAAAAAGAGGTGATGGAGCGGGTGCAGAGGCGAGGAATGTTTAAATATTATCCACAACAATAAATCAGGAGGAAAGGCCTAACCATTCAGCAGTTTGTCCATGTTCCTGTTTTCATCAATTTTTCCTCTCACTTCCAGCATTCTCATGTCTTTTGCATCTTGCAGGAACTCTGAGGCAAAGATGAAGTTGTTCAACTTTTCATTTTTGCTGAAAATGATTTCCTTGCTATTCCCTTCCCATTCTTTTTTGCCCTGGTACATGTAAAGGATCCTGTCTCCAATTTCCATCACACTGTTCATGTCATGGGTATTGATAACGGTAGTGATATTGTAATCTGTCGTGATTTCCCTGATGAGTTTGTCGATCACAAGGGATGTTTGTGGATCAAGACCTGAGTTGGGCTCATCACAAAAAAGATATTGTGGGTTGAGTACAATCGATCGTGCAATACCGACCCTTTTCTTCATTCCTCCACTGATCTCTGCAGGAAATTTTTTGTGTGCACCGTTCAGGTTTACCCTGTCCAGCACCTTGTCAACCCTTTTCTGTTTTTCTCCCTTGGTGTCGTTGCTGAACATGTCCAGCGGAAACATGATGTTTTGCTCAACAGTCTTGCTGTCAAAAAGGGCAGATCCCTGAAAAAGCATGCCGATTTTTCTGCGCATGATTTTTTTAGCATCTTCATTCATGCGGCTGAAGTTTTCGCCATCATAGATGATCTCGCCGGCATCAGGTGTAATCAATCCTACAAGGCATTTCATCAACACCGTTTTTCCACTGCCACTGGCACCAATGATCAGGTTGCATTTTCCTGTTTCAAATTCAGCTGAAACGTCCTGTATGACTGGCTTTTCAGAAAATCCCTTGGCAATATTGGTGATGGATATCATGTTTCAGTTTTAGAGGAGTATGGTGG
This sequence comes from Bacteroidota bacterium, assembly GCA_046051375.1. GTDB lineage: Bacteria > Bacteroidota > Bacteroidia > Chitinophagales > Chitinophagaceae > Pollutibacter. Next base: position 5,496 of record JBJOOI010000109.1, read on the forward strand.
CCAAAACATAGTCTGCAAGCAGGATGATGATGCAACTGGAAACTACCGCAGTGGTGCTGGCCCTTCCAATTTCCAGGGC
>JBJOOI010000110.1:0-5570 GCA_046051375.1 Bacteroidota bacterium
GTTATGTCAGTGCAAACCTGACGCAGTACAGGATGCCCGTATGCTACAATGGGGAGAATCATGCTGCAAATATAATAAAGTACTAGCCGTTATAAAGCAAGTCATAATATTCTGCGGCCATCCTGTTGGAATCAAACCTGAAACGGACATCCTTCATTCCATTTTGTACAATCTGGCGCCAAGTATGTGGTGCCTCATAGTACAATGGCAGAACCTCTTCTTTCAGGATCCTGTACAATTCATCCAAGTCATATTGGTCCTGGTCTTGCACATGCATATTTTCATAGTCCTGTGGAGGTACCACAAATCCATTGTTGCCGTGGTTGACGAATTCCACAATCCATCCGTCATTGGTGGAAAGGTTAACGGCTCCGTTCATGGCAGCCGTCATGCCGCTTGTACCTGATGCTTCACGTGGCACGCGGGGATTGTTCAACCACACGTCTGAAGCCTGCTTGAGGCGCTTGCTAAGCCCCAGTTCATATCCTGTACAAACAGCCATGTTATGATAGGCCTTGCTTACATGAACAAGGTGGTTAAACTCCGTGATAGCGGGATAGTCCACCGGATAAGGCTTTCCTGCCCAGATTATTTGTACCGGATACTTTGAGTTGTTCAACAATTCTTCAAATCTTTCCCTGTCGCGGGTAAGCAGATCAGCACGCTTGTAGCCAGCAAAACGACGCGCCCAAACGATGGTAAATACATCTGGATCCATCAATTTTCCTGTCTGATCCGCAACCAAATCAAAAGCCCTTTTCTTCAGGTACCGTTTCCTGTCGATAAAGCGCTCATCATTTTGTTCATCCATGGAAAAGTACAATTGCTTGTCAGCCCAATATCTCCAGTTTTGGGAATTGGTGATATGGATGATCGGGCATACCCCTTCATGCTTGTTCCACATTTTTCTGCTCACATGACCATGCAGTTCAGAAACGGCATTGGAAAGGCGGGCAAAGCGCAAGGCAACCAGGGAATGGTTGAACTGATCATCCTCTAATCCGGTTATTTCCCTCACCTTTTCAAGGGGCATACCACAGAAATAAGACATCTTGTTGCAGAGGAAAATATCATGCTTTTCATTGCCGGCCTCTTCAGGTGTATGGGTAGTAAACACCAGCTGTTTTTTCAACTCAGCCAGGTTCCCTCCGTTTTTGTTGAGGAGATAAAAAGCCGCAGAGATGGCATGCGCCTCATTAAGGTGGTAAACATCTGGCTTGAATCCCAACTCATCCACCAGTTTGGCACCACCAACACCCAACAGAATAAACTGGGCAACCTTGGTGGCAACGTTGGCGTCATAGAGCCTGTGGGTAATGGTCTGAGAGACATAATCATTTTCCGGACAGTCCGTGCTCAGCAAGAAAAGCGGTGCCGACTTGAATGTTTCAGGATTCAGGTAAAGAACTTTAACCCAAACCGGTGCATCATGGATCATGATCTGAAACTTGATGCCGGTATCTTCAAGGAAATTATAGATTTTTTCGTTCCATTGGACCTGCAAGGTCTGGTCCTGGTTTCTTGCCTGATCATAGTACCCATATTTCCAAAGAATCCCAATGCCAATCAGGTTTTGGCGCAGCTCATAGGCACTTCTCAGGTGAGATCCGGAAAGGAATCCCAGTCCTCCGCTGTAAATCTTCAAGGGCTGGTGAATGGCAAACTCCATGGAGAAATATGCAGCCTTTTTTTCGTATCGGGAATCTATTGCGTAGGGTAATTTGTAATGCTTGAAATTTGACATGCCTGAGCTAATTAATGAGCCCGCAAGATACCCCGTTTTTTTGGAACGAAAAAAGTAATATGTATTTTGTACACAATTATCGGGAGTGCAGCATTATCCAGTAATTTTTATGTGAAACTTTGATTATCAATTATTTACCGAAATATTTGCAAAAGATTTAGGATGTACTTAAATTGGCTCTAATTCATCTATATGCAAAGATTAACAATCTGTGCCCTTCTCCTTGTTTTGGTGGTCTCCTGCGGAAAAAAAGCCAAAGACATCAATGCTGATGAGGCTATTGAGACCACAGACTTTATTGAATCCTTCCCGCTGCGGGCACTGCCCATCATTTTCCAACAAAAAGATTTGAAAAAAAGTGAATCTGATAGTTTTTTCATAAAAAATAATGTTGTTTCTCAATTCCTGCCGGATAGTATTTTCAAGGCCACATTCCCTAAAATAAAGGATGTCCGATTTTACAGGAAAGGAAGATACAAAGCGGAAGAAACTGGTGAAACCTACCTTTTTCTTTCAGCAGAAAAGAAGGACAAAAAGTTGATTTACCTGATTTGTTTTGATGCCAACAATGAATTCAGGGCCTCAATGCCCCTGGTTGAAAAAAACAGCAATCCGGAGGTATCTACTGAGGGTGGTATTGACAAAAGGCTTACGGTCATCAAGACGAGAAATACTCAATCAAAGGATGGGATAGCCTATTACAACAAGAGCGCTTATGTTTACAATACTGAAGGCCTGTTCACCCTGATCCTTACCGAAAGCAATGAACCTGTTGAAGAAAAAACCGTTTACAATCCCATTGATACCTTGTCCAGAAAGGATCCATTGAGCGGTGACTATAAGCAGGATAAGAAAAATTTTGTTTCGATTCGAGATGGTGGAAAGGCGGGCAAACTCCTGTTTTTCATCAACATTGAAAAACCAGGCAATGGCTGTGATGGCAGTTTAAGGGGCGACATGGTACAGGTAAAACCCCGGGTTTACCAATACAACAAGGCAGATGACCATTGCATACTGGAGTTCAACTTCAATGGAAAGACGCTGCAGGTAAGGGAATTGGAAGCCTGTGGCAATCACCGTGGCGTAAGGTGTTCCTTTGATGGACGGTTCAGGAAATAATTGATTTCTTCCTCGAATACCCATTAAACATGTAGACCAGGGTTATTCCAATACGACCCCTTGCAAAATGTCTTCTAAGTTCTCTCTTCTGCGGATCAGTTTCAGTTCGTTGTTGGAAACCAAAACTTCCGCTGGGCGACAGCGTGAATTGAAGCGTGAGCTCATCTCAAAGCCATAGGCCCCAGCATTGTTGAACAGGATGATATCATTCGGCCTTACTTCATTGAGTTCTCTGTCCCAGGCAAATGTATCGGTCTCACAGATGTTCCCAACAATATTATAGGTCATCGGTTCCCCTTCGGGATGAGAAATGTTAGTGATCTTGTGGTATGCATCGTAAAACATGGGACGGATCAGGTGATTGAATCCACTGTTCACCCCAACAAAAGTTCTTGATGGCCCTTTCTTGATGATGTTTGCGCGCACGAGAAAATATCCAGACTGACTGACAAGGAATTTGCCGGGTTCAAACCAAACCTGAAATTTCTTTCCTGTTGATTGTTCAAAAGCATCAAAGGCATTGGCCAATCTTTCTCCCAGTGCCTCCATGTCAGTGCCCACTTCATCAGGCTTGTAAGGGACCTTGAAACCGCCACCCAAATCAATGATGGACACGTCAGGAAAATACTGTGTCAATTCAAGCACCAACTCCAACCCTTTTACAAAAACTTCCAGGTCTTTGATCTCACTGCCGGTATGGATGTGGAGGCCTTTTACCGACACCCTGGTGCGGTGCATCACATCGATGATTTGTTGCACCTGTTCAATGGAAATTCCAAATTTAGAATCGACATGTCCGGTTGAAATCTTGATGTTGCCACCCGCCATGATGTGTGGATTCAAGCGGATGATGACAGGATAAGCATCACCAAAATGATTTCCAAATTCCTCCAGAAGGGAAAGGTTGTCAATGTTGATGTTTACGTTCAACGCTGTTGCCTCCAGGTACTCATCAAAGGCCACGCTGTTGGGTGTAAAAATGATGCGGTCTGCAGTAAACCCGGCTTTGAGGGCCAGCTGCACTTCGTTGATGCTAACACAATCAATTCCAGACCCTTGTTGCTCAAGGATTTTGAGGATGTTGATATTGGTCAGGGCCTTACAAGCATAAAATATTTTTACATCCGATCTGCGAAACGCCTGCTTTAGGGAAGCATATTGGAACTTGATTTGCGCCTCGTCATACACATAAAGTGGAGTACCGAATTCGGTTGCTGCGGCGAGGAGGGATTGAAAAGAGAGCATAAGTGTTGAGGGGGTTGGGGAAAAATTGAATTAACCAGCCTAAGGCCAGGAGGATGAAGATACTCAAACATTGCCTTCCTCATCAGTCGGTGCTGGAGGAAGATTAAATGATGTGTCTTCCTCAGGCATTGCGGAAGATGACTCATTGTCAGACCCAATGGCTTCTGCAGGTGTTTCTGCAGTTGCATCAGTCTCAAAATGCTCAGCATTGACCAGGGTTGGTGTAACGATTTGTTCCGCCAATACCTCACTGATTTTGGGTAGCTCATCAGAGGAGTTGATCCCGAAATAATCCATGAAATGACGGGATGTACTGTAGATCAAGGGCTTGCCCACCATGGTTTCGTTGCGACCGGAGATGATGATCAATTCCTTTTCGAGCAACTTTTGGATAGAATAATCACAATTCACACCACGTATCGCTTCAATATCAGACTTGGTAATGGGCTGCTTGTAAGCAATAATGGCCAATGTTTCCAGGGCTGCCGTGGAGAGGCGCTTCAGGAACTTGTCGCCATTGAGCTGTGCAATGGTTTGGTGATATTCCCTTTTGGTAAGGAATTGCCACCCACCGCCACTTTCTCTTAATTCGAAAGGGAAGAATTCAGCACTGTACTTTTCTTTAACCCCTTCAATAGAAGTTTCCACCTGATCAATCACAACCTTGTCATCCATGAACCCGAAGGCACTGTTCACCAATTCAGTGATCTCAATGGCAGTGAGAGGCTTCTCACTGGCGAAGATCAAGGCTTCAATGTGTGTGATGAGGTTGGCTATTTCCATTGCTCTGAATAATGCGATGCTGGCTTTTGGCCGGGTTTATGGGCGATAAAAGTAATGCAAATACATGATTTTATCCCTGCAAAGCTGCTGCACCACTCACGATTTCTGTAAGTTCTGTGGTGATGGCCGCCTGACGGGCACGGTTGTAGGAGATTTTCAGTGATTTGAGGAGTTCATTCGCATTCTCAGATGCCTTGTCCATTGCGGTCATCCTGGCGCCATGTTCAGAGGCATTGCCATCCAGGACAGCCTTGAACAATTGAGTGTTCAGTATTTTAGGCATCAACTCGGCAATCAAGAGGTCCTTATCTGGCTCAAAAATGAAATCAGACTTCTTGGAACTTCCCCCTTTTGCAGGTTCATTCTTGGGAATGGGTAAAAAAACTTCAGCAGCATAACGCTGAGTAGCCGCATTCTTGAACTCGCTGTACACAATTTCAATGGCATCAAATTCCTTTTGCTTGAACGCCAGCACTGCTGCTTGAGCACATGCCTGAACCGTTTCAAAAGAAAGTTTAAGGAAAGTATCTTTGAACCGGACATCTACATTGTAACCACGCTTTTGAAAGAACTCAGCCCCTTTCTTGCCAATGGCCCAGATGGTCAGATTGCCGGCTGCTTGCACAGCAGCATATTTTTCAGCGATGGTTGCAATCGCCATTTTTTGGATGTTTGCATT
>JBJOOI010000111.1:0-5542 GCA_046051375.1 Bacteroidota bacterium
AAAGGGCGGCGTCTATGCCACACACATGCGCTATGAGGGAACGAAGGTGGATGAGGCCATCAATGAAACACTTACCATAGGCAGAGAAGCCAATATTCCAGTGCAGATATCCCATTTCAAGGTGACGGGAAAGAACAACTGGGGTCGATCCACTGAAACACTGGGCATGGTGGAAGAGGCCAGAAAGCAGGGCTATGATGTGACCATTGATCAATATCCCTATACTGCCAGCAGCACCAATCTTGCCGTAACCGTTCCTGATTGGGCGCTTGAGGGAGGACTGGACTCCCTGAGGGCCAGGATGAAAAACCCTGATCAACGGAAAAAAATAATCGACGGGATGGCTAAGGCATTGAAGGCGGCCAAGCGAAAAGACTATACCTATGCAGTTGTCGCCAATTTTGGTCCGGACAGCAATTTCAATGGGAAAAATATCAGCCAGATCAATCAGGACCTTGGCAGGAAGAAAAAATTCATCAACGAAGCCAATACCATTTTAGACATGCTGGCCAGGGCCAATGCCCAGATGATTTACCATACCATGAATGAAAAAGACCTGGCCCATTTCATGAAATATCCTTTTAATATGCCTGCGGCCGATGGTGGTGTCAGCAACGGAAAGGGCATGCCCCACCCCAGGGGCTATGGCACCAATGCAAGGGTACTGTCCAAATATGTGAGGGAAGAAAAACTGATTGGTCTGGAAGAAGCCGTGCGGCGGATGACTTCTCTTCCGGCCACAAAATTCAACCTGAAAGATCGCGGCCTGATCATGGAAGGAAAGTTTGCCGATATCCTGGTCTTTGATGAAAATACCATCCAGGATTTATCAGTATATGACAACCCACATCAGTTTTCGAAAGGAATACATTATGTGTTTGTCAACGGACAATTGGTAATTGAAAACGAAAAGCACAATGGTAAAAGACCTGGTGTTGCTTTGAGAAATTGAATGGTCCTAAAAAATTGACAGCATAAAAAAATCCCGGCTACCTAAGGCAACCGGGATTTTTTATGATATTGTATACCATATGCTTTGTTCAACTGACTGTTCTACAATCAGTTATACAAATTATTGAGTAAGTGTAGTGGAACCCAAATTGGTCGTTTTTCCTTTTGTAACAGTTACATTGTTTAATGTTTTGGCTACAAATGGTGCATTTCCTTGGAATACAATTTTGTAAGTACCCTCATCCAATCCGCGGAGCTTGAATTTTCCGTCTCTGTCGGGCAATGCCACGCCACTGAAGCCTGTTGTATTTGAAATGACAATGCTTGGCTTTGCTGATAATGGAAGAATAGTTCCTTCAACTTCTCCATAATTAGAGTTGCAGAAGGGTCTTAATTTCGGACGAAGCTCATATGCACCATTCTTTTCATCGATTGATTTTGCAATATCAAAGTCAATCCAGCTTGCCATGTTGGTACTGGTTGCATTACCCCTTTGTTTGTGGCGGTCGTTCAGTTTGACATAAAGAAAGTTATTGGTGTCATTTTTTAAGGCCAAATTAAAGGTCTTACCACCTACAACAATGGTATTTTTTGTACCCAGTGTCAGTCTGATTTTGCGAACAGTACCTTTAGGGATGTTCACTTCACCCAATTTTGCTTCTACACCATTTCTGAGGGAGAGGATATCAATAATAGCAGGTGTGAAATTAAGACTGGTCCAATAGCCATAACTATCTTTTGATTGGCTGTCATCTCCATCATCGTCATTGTCACCATAGGTGTCGCTGCTGCTGGTAGAGGGATTGTCGTCAATTTTAATTTCAACCTTCTGGATATCTAAGAATACTGATTGAAAATCTCCTGGTGCATCTGTGATATACACCTCGAATTTTCCAGCATCAAGCGTGGTTTTTGTTGATTTGGTACAGGAGATTGAGAAAATACTGATAAAAAGAAAGAGTCCAAAGATGCGGGGAGCAGATAGCAAAGTTTTCATGTTCAAATGTTTGATTAATGAGACTTGAAGAGTAGTGTGGATTAATTGTGCGAAATTAAAGGCTGTCAATACAAAATGCAAGTTTTCAAGAAGAAAAGGGTCGTCCAGCAATGGACGACCCTTTATGTATTCAATAAACCCTTTTTATTTTACCAGGGTGATGGTACCGATTTTGGTGTCCTCTCCCTTTTTGACCACAACATTGTTGATTGTTTGAGGCTTGTAAGGGGCAAGAGCTTCAACAGTAACAGTGTAGGTGCCTGCTTTCAATCCACGAATTTTGAATTCTCCACCCTTGAAAGGAAGGGCAACTGCATTGAAACCTGCGCCATCTGTGATGCGAACCACGGCCTTGGCATCGAGAGGAAGTACTTTACCTTCCACTTCACCAAAGTTCTCGTTACAGAAGGGACGAACCACTGGTTTGAGATAGTATTTGCCACCGATCAGCACAACAGAATTTCCAAGGTCAAAATCGATGCGAACAGCGGTTGTCCTGTCATCGCTTCCACGACCCCTGTGTTCATCATTCAACTTGATGTAAATCATGTTCTGGGTATCGTTGAGGATGTTGAGCGGAATTACAGTGTTGTCTTGTAATGTAACAGAATTCTTGGTTCCAAGGGTTATGCGGATCTTTCTCACCTTTCCCTGAATGTTGGTGGAGGCAGCAATCAGTTTTTCAACACCATTGCGAAGTTCCAATACATTAATGACTCCAGCAGTTACATTGAGGTCTACCCACTCACCATAGTTATCTTTTCTTTGAGAGTGGTCGTCTTTGTCATCATCGCTGTCACCATAGCGGTCATCATCCCTGTGTTTATCATCATTGTCAACCTTGGCTTCCACTTTCAGGATATCCAGTGAAACTGCCGCGAGGTCAGTTGGTGCGTCTGTCAGGTAAACCTGTAGTCCGTTACCAGAGCCCATACCCGACTTGGTGCAGGCAGAGAACAGAATGGCAAATGCCATGATCATGGATGCAAAGCCGAGGAAAATTCTTTTTGTTTTCATGTTATTTTATTTTTTGGTTTTCTGAATGGGGTATTAAACCCGGTACAGAACTATAGACCCGCACTAACGTGTGAGGTTTAAGCATTATTATTCCTTAAACAAAATTTTAACATCTGACCGATACATCTAAACCAAGAAGTGAATTCATTAACTTGCAACCATGTTTAATTACCTGAATGAGCTCAACCCGCAGCAGCGGGAAGCAGTGTTGCATCTTGATGGCCCCCTCATGATTATTGCCGGAGCGGGAAGTGGGAAAACCAAGGTATTGACTACCCGTATTGCCCACCTGATGGCCAATGGTGTGGATTCGTTTAAGATTCTTGCACTGACCTTTACCAACAAGGCTGCAAAGGAAATGAAGGAGAGGGTTGAAAAGATATTGGTGAACAGGGAGGCCAGAAATTTATACATCGGAACCTTTCACTCCGTGTTTGCCAGAATCCTCAGGGGGGAAGCGTCCCGTGTGGGCTATCCTACCAGTTTTACGATCTATGATACGGACGATGCCAAGAGTGTATTGAAAACAGTGATCAATGAATTGCACCTGGACGATAAGATCTACAAACCATCAACGGTTTACAACAGGATTTCGTCTGCAAAGAATGCATTGGTAACGGCAGAGGAATACGCAAAGGATTTTGGATTGCAGCAGGAAGATGCCCGCGCCAATCGCCCTGCCATCGCACAGATTTATACTGCTTATGCAAAACGCTGTTTCAAGAACGGTGCGATGGATTTTGATGATTTGCTCTTGCAATTCTATCTGATCCTGAAGAACCATCCTGATGCCCTGCACAAATACCAGCACAAGTTCAGCCATATCATGATTGATGAGTACCAGGATACCAATCCTGCGCAGTATGAAATCATCAAGCTCCTGGGTGCCATGCACGAGAATGTCTGTGTGGTGGGAGATGATGCTCAGTCCATCTATGCTTTCCGAGGGGCCACCATTGAAAACATCCTCCTGTTCAGAAAGGATTATGATGATGTGAAGGTCATCAAACTGGAACAAAACTACAGAAGCACCAAGCAGATCCTGAATGTGGCCAACCAGGTGATTGGCAACAACAAGGGACAGATACCAAAGGAGTTGTGGACAGAAAACAGTGAGGGCGACAAGATCAAATTGGTCAGGACCATGACCGATAACGACGAAGGAAAATTTGTGGCCGACGCCATACAGGAACAAAAACTCAGGAACCATTTTTTCAACAGGGATTTTGCGATTCTCTACAGGACCAACGCACAGAGCCGTGCAATGGAGGAATCGCTGCGGAGGATGAACATCCCGTATACGATTTTTGGGGGCATCAGCTTTTACCAGCGCAAAGAGGTAAAGGATTATGTTGCCTATCTCAGGATCATTGTCAACCCCAGAGACGAAGAGGCGCTCAAGCGCATCATCAACTATCCCGTCAGGGGCATTGGCAAAACCTCGCTCGACAGGCTGATCCTGGTTGCCAACGAGCAGTCGATCACCTTGTGGGATGTGCTCACCCGTGCGGCATCTTTTGGTTTCAAGGCCGGAACCCTCGAGGCGATTGAGAATTTCGTGCTGATGATCAAAAGCTTTGCCAGCATGCTCAAGAACAGCAACGCCTATGACGTGGCTTTTCATGTGGGCAAGCAAACGGGCCTGGTCAGGGAACTGTTCAACGACAAGAGTACCGAAGGTGTTCAGCGCTATGAAAACGTGCAGGAATTGCTGAACTCCATCAAGGAATGGGTGGATGACAAGCAAAACCGTGCGCAGATTGATGAAGATGGGGTGATGTTGGATGAATCAATCAGGGATGAAGTGAGACCTGATGAGGGGGAAGAGACAAGAGACTTGTTCAGCGGGGTTCCCGAGATGGAGACAGCTGGTCCGGAGGATGCGGATGCAAAGAAACCCCTTCGGGAAGATGTGTTGCTTTCTGCCTACCTGCAGCAGATCACCTTGTTGACCGATGCCGATGACAAGGATGAGCATGCAGATACCGTAAAGATGATGACCATCCATGCTGCAAAAGGACTGGAGTTCTCCTGTGTTTTTGCAGTGGGTCTGGAAGAGATGCTTTTTCCGAGTGCGATGAGCATCAATACCCGCGAAGAACTGGAAGAGGAAAGAAGACTTTTTTATGTGGTGATTACACGCGCCAAGCACAAGCTTTGGATCAGCTATGCCAATACCCGCTACAAGTTTGGACAGGTGGTGCAGAACGAACCCAGCAGGTTCATCAATGAACTGCCAGAAGATCATTTGGACCGTTCTTATGCTGGCGGAGGATTCAGGAACCAGTCGTCTGGCGGACCTTCTGCATCAGAAAGGATGAGGGGATGGGGCGGATCTGGTAGCGCCACGCCACAAAACCGAACCTATTTCAACGAACCGAAAAAACAGCCCGAAAAGCCGAATTATTTACCCGTTCAACCGCCAGTGTCCAAACCGGTTGTTCACCAGCCATCGGCTGATTTCAGGCCCAGTGATACCACAGACCTCAAAGCGGGTCAGCAGGTTGAGCACCAGAAATTTGGCTTTGGAGAAGTGTTGAAAATGGAAGGTGCAGCCCACAATCCGATTGCCACCAT
>JBJOOI010000112.1:0-5540 GCA_046051375.1 Bacteroidota bacterium
CAACCAAGGGTGATCCTGGGTTGTTGATAGAAGCACCACCCCTCAGCAAAATCAAAGGAGAAGCACCTGGCGAGCCAGTTGAATTCACTACCTGCAAACCTGAGATGGTTCCCTGTAATGCTCCGCCCACATTTGAACGTGGCGTTGAGGCCAATACCTCTTGATTGAGTTTTGAAATGGAGCTGGTGACATTTTTCCTTGATTGGGTTCCGTATCCAACCACAACAACCTCACCCAATTTTGCAGCGTCTGAGATCAATTGAATGTCCAACACCGCATTAGAACCAACCTTTATTTCCTGGGACTGATAGCCGATAAATGATACTACAATTGTCTCACCGGTGGCAGCATCAATGGAAAAAGAACCATTGGCGGCTGTTTGGGTACCCGCGGTTTTGCCTTTGACCGACACAGTTACTCCTGAGAGTGGCAACTTGTCTTCTGAGGCAACCACACGGCCTGAAATCTTGTTGGATTGTGCAGATGATGTTCCAACAAGCAGCATGAAAAAAAAGAGGAACGAAAGGGATTTTCTCATATTTAAATTTTAAATTAATCTTTATCCTAGCTTTGCACAACAAGTAGCGTTAATATGTCATACATATAACAATATTAAGGATTAAAATTAAAATTCAACATTTTTTCAAATAAATTATTACTGCTCTTTCCAAGGTTGAAAGCAGGCATTGATTATTCAAATCCAACACAAGAATGCCCATTACCAGATTGAATCCGGCCAGTGCGTTATCCCAGGTTGATAAAATAGAAAGACAGTTACAGGAGTTTTTTCGCAACGAAAACTTTGAGCCAGGAGATGCCATTCCCAAAGAAATGGACCTTGCTGAAGCAATGGGAGTAAGCAGGACGGCCATAAGGGAGGCCATTTCAAGGTTCAGGATGCTAGGCATCATCGAATCAAGGAAAAACAGGGGCATGATCATCACGAGGCCTGATTTTCTGGTGAACATGCACAGGGTAATGGATCCCAAATTACTCGATGGTGAGACCATGAAAGAAATATTTGAAATGAGGCTGGTGATTGAAATGGGTATCGGAGATCTTCTCTTCTTGAGAAAAACAGAAGAAAGCCTTTTGAAGCTTGAAGAAATAGTGCTGAATGAGGAAAAAACAAACAACAGGATTGATCGGCTGAAGTACGATGTGGAATTTCATTCCATGCTTTATAAAATCTCTGGCAACAAGACCATCCTGCGTTTTCAAAAAATGCTCCTGCCAATTTTTGATTACGTAGACAGTGGCCTGAGTTCCACGCAACGCAACATAAAGAAAGTGGGGAGTATTTCTCACCGTGATTTATTGGACGAATTGAGAACCGGAAGCCCTGAAGGATTCAGGACCAAAATGCATACCCATCTCCTTTGCTATTTGCAGAAAATATAAATCGTATATGTAATACATATATCTTTATTTTCTAAACGAAGGTCATGACATACAAAAAACTCAAAGGTGTGGTGATTGCCATGCCTAGTCCTCTTTTGGAAAATGAAGACATTGACATTCCATCTTTGTGCGCATTGATTGACCATACCATTGGGAGTGGTGCAGATGCAATCATGATGTTAGGAACAATTGGAGAAGGGGTTGCTTTATTAGATGAGCAAAGAAACATATTGGTTGAAACAACTGTAGCGCATACTGCTGGCAGGGTTCCTGTCCTCGCAACCGTCTCAGCCTCTTCGACACGCAAGACCATTGAACATGCAAAGTCATTAGAACGATCAGGAGTTGATTTTCTGGTATCAACATCTGCATTCTACAATAAATTCCCTGACCCTCAAAGCCATATAGACCATATCAATCAGATTGCAGACAGCACTTCGATACCACTGGTTTTTTATAATGCTCCAGGGTTCACGAACAATCCACTGGACGCAGATACCATTGACAAAATTCTGAATATTGAAAGGGTAGCCGGCATCAAAGACTCCAGTTGCAATTTCAGCATGTTTGCAGAACTCCTCAGGCGCTATCCCGACAAGGAAACCAGGCCTGGCACCATCATGCAGGGTGATGAGTCTGTATTTGATGCGAGCCTGATGATGGGAGCAGATGGCGTTGTTTCAGGTGGTGGCGTGATGTACGTGAAGCTGTTGAAGGAACTTTGCAATGCAGGACTTTCAAAAGAAGTTGATGCTTCCATCAGCCTGCAGGTTGAATTTTCAAAAAAATTGATGGACATCTTGCTTCCCAATCTCCAAAGGAACTGGCTCTACAACATCAAACGTGAACTGGTTCATCAGGGAATTATTGCGCATCCCCATGTAACCTCCCCTTTTCTAACCAACTGATCAGGCAACAAAAAAATATTTTTCATGAATACGCATAATTACAAGATTTTACTTGTCTTTTCAATGTCGGCTTTTGTTTGCATTTTCTTTATGAATGCAAAAGCCCAATCAAATAGCAATGAACATGCTGATACGATCAATATCCAGTCAGGAAAAAAAACATCTACCAGATTCTGGATTCACGACAAAACAAAGGAAATAAACAATTTCCGCATGGGGCCTTTCATTCATTTAAAAAAGGGTGTGATGGCAACCGTAGATACCAGCAATTTTCTGGTCAGCCAGGATGAAGGGAAAACATGGAAAGCATTCCCCATGTTTAAAGACAGCAGCAAGTTTTTTATCCGACCTGAGAGGGCATTGATCAAAACAAAAAAAGGGACCTTGATCCTGGCATTTGCCAACGACAAAGAAAGGGCCAAATGGAATTGGAGCAAGGATACCCACGATTCACCGGAGGCAGAACTGCCCACCTACGCGATGTACAGCAAGGACAATGGAAAATCATGGAGCCAGCCGCAACTGCTGCACAAGGAATGGACCGGAGCTATCCGGGATATCATTGAGACCAAGGATGGAGAAGTTATTTTCAGCAGCATGATGATGCGACACAATCCCGGACATCATGCTGTCGTGACCTATAACAGCAGCAACCAAGGCAGGACCTGGGCCCGTAGCAATATCATCGATCTGGGAGGCGTTGGTGATCATGATGGCGTAACAGAATCTACCCTTGAACAAATGAGGGATGGAAGCTTGAAGATGCTGCTGAGAACAAACTGGGGATATTTTTGGGAAACAAGTTCCACCAACAACGGAATGACCTGGAAAAATGTGAAATCGTCACCCATTGATGCAAGCTCTTCTCCGGGAATGTTCAAGCGCCTGAAAAGTGGACGCCTTGTGCTGGTTTGGAACAGATATTATCCGCAAGGAAAAAAATCCTATCCACTCAGGGGTGGGGACTATAATTTTTCTGCTGCACCTGTCAGCATGCACAGGGAAGAAATCTCCATCATGTTTTCTGATGATGATGGCAAGCATTGGAGCAAACCTGTTGTGATTGGCAAAACCACTGAACCGAAAACACAGATTGCCTATCCCTATCTGTTTGAAAAAAGTCCGGGAGAGCTCTGGATTTCATTTGCTTTCAGCAAACTCAGGATTTCACTTTATGAGAAAGATTTCATCCAATGAAGAAACATTGTTTGTTCATCTCATTGATTGCGTTTTTTTTGATTGACAATTCCCACTGCACTGCCCTCGGCCTGACCCCAAATGAAAATGGTTCAGCCTTGGACACCAACAGGCATGAACTGGTATTTGGTATGCGGACCAGAAAAAAGCCAATGGACTTGGAAAAAGTCAAAGCACCGGTAATACTGGGGAAAGCCCCAACAAATGAAGCAACCCTCATCAGGCTTGCATCTGGCAACATCAAATTGTTCTATATCAACAGGCCAGGCAAGGCCGACAAGATGATGTCAATTTCATCAACAGACAATGGTGCAAGTTGGCAAGAACCGTTTGTTGAATTTGAATTGCCTGGGGAAGCTTATTATGCCAATCAGGTCATGCAAGACCGCAATGGCACAATCCATTGCATTTTCCATATTTTCAAGCCCGGACCATTGGGATACAGGGGCAGGCATCTCGACCTCTGGTATACCAGCATGAAACAAGGTGAAGGCTGGGCCAAGCCAAGAATGATCAATGAAGGATATGTTGGATCCCTCAGAGGCTTTATCGAATTGAAAAATGGGAATTTCATCATCCCCATGACAGAATCTGATACGGCAAGGGCAAACAAACCCGGCGATGGAATGGTTGATTACGGATTGTTTCAGGTGATGACATTGAATTCAGCAGACCTGGGAAAAACATGGACAAGGTCTTCAACTACCATGAAAATTCCCATTGAAAGCGGATGGGTAACACGTTATGGAGCCATTGAACCACATGCCAATGAATTGAATGATGGAAGGGTATGGATGTTGATCAGAACCAACAAGGGATTCCTATATCAATCATTTTCAAACGATTCAGGAACGAACTGGTCTGCACCTGCACCGTCATCCTTCATCTCATCTGACTCACCTGCGAGTACAGTAAGATTGTCAGATGGAAGCATCATCTTGATCTGGAACAGCAACCAACGATATGATGACAAAAGAAGTTATGCTGCTGGTGGAAGAGAAGTGCTTCATGCGGCCATTTCAAAAGACGATGGAAAAACCTGGAAAGGTTTCAGGGAAATTATGACAACCATCAACAGCAAAACGCCTATAATAAGAGGCGACCGCGGAACAGCATATCCCTCCGCTGTTGAACTTCCCAACGGGAATATACTGATGGTCTCAGGACAAGGTGATGATGCATATTTGGTCATGTTTAACCCTCGCTGGCTTGAAGAAAAACAACAAAACGATACGTTGGAAAACCTCTATCAATGGACCCTGCATGGATCCAATCCAGGTGATGCGGTCTGGAATTTCCCCATGCTAAAAAAAGGGACGCTTGCGATCAAGGTGATTGCTGATACCAGCATTTCCATCGGACTGACAGATCATTTTTCAGTGGCATTTGACAGTTTGGCCATGAAGTCATCACCTATTCATTTTACCATTGACAAAACAATTTTAACAGAAAAAGAAACAACAATTCGGATAAGTTGGGATGCCACAAAGAATAGGGTTTCAGCGCTTGTTGATGGTAAAAAAATCAAGCTCGTTTCATGCGACATCAGTAAAAACAATTTCGGATTGAACTACCTGAGGCTCACTTCCTTTTTGAAGTACCCAATAAAAATCAGTTCAGTCGTTGCCCAAGGACGTTAACATCGATGCACTTTTCTCATCAAGATAAAGCCTCGCATTTTCATGCAGCCTCAATGCCGTGGAGGGATACAATGCACTGACGTCTGCATTGATCGTATGGCCTACAGCCATTGCCTTGTTGATGCCCGGCACCACACAGAAAATGGATGCTGCTTTCAACAATGCAGGAACGGTGAGGGTGATGGCCGTTCGGGGAACTTCTTCTATTACTGCGAAACAACCATCATGTACCTGTTGCATCCTGGAGACTTCATCCAGCTCAACAAGTTTTACCATCAGCGGATCATTCAAATCAGCCACATGCGGATCGTTGAAGGCGATATGGGTATTCTCTCCAATACCCATGCAAACCATGTCTACAGGATTAGTTTCCAGCAATGCGGCATAGCGACTG
>JBJOOI010000113.1:0-5513 GCA_046051375.1 Bacteroidota bacterium
ATTTGAACTGTATGCCAAAAGAAGTTCCTGGGGATTGGGTCAGCAGTTTTTTGCAGCCAATGTGAAGAATGGTGTGCCTTATAAGTTGAGGGTTCAGGGTGAGCTGTATGCGAAACTGATTTGTGGCAATGAAAGTGTGAGCAAATTGGATTTCACGATTGAAAGTTATGCGCTAATGACAAAGGCAGATATGGGCTCAATGAATGTCAATTATCTTTCCGATGCCACAGGTTTGCTGAGTTCGGCTGACAAGGAAGAATGTACAGGAAGCGATATCATAGTCGGTGGAAAGAAGGTAGGTGTTAACCGCATACAGACGCTGGGCATCCGCAACCTCAAAGTAGAGGGTCAAATGGCGAAGGGTGGAGATTGGGTACCCATGCGGAGCGATGGTACCTTCATAGAACCTGCCGCCAATAAAACGGCCCCTGGTTCAGCCTCACCTTTAGGAAACGCTTCCAGCCAGACATTCGGAAACAACAATGCCCAACCCAATAGCCAGAATGCGAATACCGGTTCAACAAAGCAGGATACACAACAGTTCAACAATCAGCAATCAATGCCAAACACAAGTAACAATGGCACGATTTCCTCACAAAAAGCCCCTAAGTCCAACCCTATGTCGTCTAACCAGGCAATTTTGCAGAACATGGTTACACAAGATTTGCTAAAGGCACAGCAATCGGCAAACAGCCCCATTTTGCAGGCTATGCACCTCGGTAATGCCAAACTTGCTGCCATTGCCAGTGGCAACCAGGCTGCTGTCAACCAGATAGCACAGCAACAGCAACAAATGAGGGTTCAGGCGCAACAGCAGTTGGTTCAGTCAACCACTCAGCTAGCCGGTACCGTATTCAATTTGATCGCTGCGGCACAAGAAAAGAAAAGACAGGAGGAAGCTAATATGGAACGCTGGAGAGTCGAAAGAGAGCAACTAGAGAATGCAGAAGCGCTGAAGATTGCTGAGATAGAACAGAGCACTGCTCCTCAGCGGCAGATGGCACTGGAACAGTTGCAAGAGCGGATGAATACTGAATCTGAATCCTATGGAAACTCCACTACAGCTCAGGATAAACTGCCGTATGCACTGAGTTGGTTGTGGAAATGGAACGAGGTAACCAAGATTGTTGGAACCAAGCCCAAGGTGAAAGGATCTTATTCAAACCCGACAAGTGTGGAGGTATTGTCAGAGGGCTATGTGAATGCATCCAGCCAATCACTGCAATCAGCGGCTGAACTGGCTGAAAAAATGGGCATATCAGATCTTAAAAGCTTTGATCTTGTTTCGAAAGAAGCACCGAAACTGTTGTTTCCGATTGATTATCCATACAAGGCTAAAAAGTCAGATACTAGACCAAAATTTGATAATTTGAAATTCTTGTATCCCCCTAATAGCAATAAGCTTACCACAACTGATAAAATTGAAAGGAAGTATTTAGAGTATGCTTATAGCCTTACACTAGGTGGAGGTAGAAAATTTGATGAGCGAGTTTCTCTTTTAGGATTATTGGATTTAAAAAAAATTTATTATGATTATCATAACTATCCAAAAGATTCTGTTGAGTGTGTTCGAGATGGCGTAACCAAATGGCGTCATTGGAATGGTTCGAATTGGAGAAGTGCATATGACGCAGGATTTGTAACGCAGAAAAAGCTGGAAGCCCAGCTCTTGCATGCCAGTCTGCTTCTTGATTCAGCTATTGCATTCAATGCTCCCGCTACCCTGTCTCGTTCTGCAGCAATATACCGCGATGCATTTGATTGGTACCTCAAAGGCCCTATCCGCTGGTTAAAAGTTGAATATCAACCGGCTTTGCTGATCCGTGAGTCTATGTGGCGGTATGGATTGGCAGTAGCGGCTGTTCGCAAAAATATTCCCCCTGCCGACAGCATCAATGATCCGCACGCAGCACTCACAGAGGCATTTGTTCAGCATTTTGAGCAGTACCTCCAGCAACCAGTTTCTCAAGTGACTGAGCCGATGAAACTAGATAAAAAATGATGTTCATTAATCCCAAGACCATGATGATAAGATTTTTTATGCTGCTTCTTGCTTTCTCTTCGTTTGGCTCTGCCTCCGCACAGTCCAATTGTTGGCCGCAATGCGGATCCAATACAGAAATCACATTGGCTTTTAGGATGCGGCGTCCAACCTTTACGGTTTCCGGTTCGGATGAGTGCAGGGAAGAAGTCAGGAAGATGGTTGAAGCTTTTGATCGTGAGGATCAAAACATAACAAATTTTGCAAGGACTGCCTGCGCAGCCCTCATCGGATGGGTTGAGACCGATCCAGGATCCTGCATGTATGGCGGTCCGCTCTGCTGTACCAAAAAGCCAAGCCATTGGGTCCGTGATGCAAGTGCCTGGGCTCGCTTCACGGCAGCCCAAATAAAAATTGGCAATCAGAGAAGAACACAGGTGGAAAATTATTTGAAAATGTGCAACTTCTCAGCGAAGGTTTCTACAACTAATGAACCACCAGCATCTTCTGCAGTATCAGGTACTGCAAACAATAGTTCGCAACCAAAAGTAAACATACAGCAAATGGGTAACAACCTCAACAAGATGGCTACCCAGAACATGGTCAGTAATTTCGGTAAAAGTGCCACAAAGAGTGAAACAAGTAGTAGGAAGCCGATTCAATCAAATGCTTCAACTTCAATTGATGAACCAAAATTGATTGACAGAAAAGTATTTAACCAAAACAGCACCTCGCTGGATGATGTTGTATCGGATCTGACACAACTCCTAGTGAAAAAAACAGCTGATAGTATTGCTAACAAGGACAATTTGACAATGAAAGACTATCGGCAAAGCGCAGCATGGATAAAAATGCGGGATAAGGCATATCAGCAGTTTCTTGCGGAAGTAGAAAAAGATCCGGAACTAAGGAAGGAAGGATCCAAAATGGTGACGTTGCCCACTGGTGAACGTATACTTTTCGAGACCCCTGAGGCTATTGAACGTGCACGAAGAAAAAAAATACCCAGAAGATATAGACCGGCTGTAATGGGCGTGAGGGGATAAACTGAAACGCATAAAACTGTGTTTATTCGGTGAATGACGATAATGTAAAGGGTTTATGAAGTAAGATTCATAAACCCTTTTATGTTCAATAATCCTTCGCTTGATTTTGAGTAAATTGAGGGTGAATGGAGGCCTTGATTTGAAATTGACTCCATTCTCTTATTTTTGAAAAAAAATGACATGGAAGAAAGAAATGAAAAGTTATGGAAACTTGCCAAAAAGCGTGCCAATACAAAACGCAATGGTCTTATCTACTTGACAATCGTTCTTTTTTTGTGGTTAATTTGGCTCAGCAACAATGACTTTAAATTCAGCAGCAACATGATTTATGCCTGGCCAAAATGGCCTACACTTGCTTTGGCAATTGCATTTGTATTTGAATACATTGATGCTTATTATAAGGACAATGATTCCTTGATTGAAAAGGAATACAACAAGTTGATCAAGAAAAACAACAATGAAAGCACGATTTGACAACAATACTCTTATTGAAAATTGCCTAAATCGCGCTTTTAGGCCTTAGAATGATAATTGCATCAACTGCTTATCAATTAGCTCTTCCCCAAAATCCTTTTTGACAATTCTGGGAATCGAATAAATGCCGCAATCCAGAGGAACGCTTGTATGGCGCAAGGTGCTATCACGGGTAGTCCATGTTCCAGGTGTGTGGCAATCGCTCCACCCATGTAGGCCGCCAAAAGCAGTGTGCCCAGAATGCCTGTTCTTGGAATGGCGAATAAGAAAACACAAGCGATTTCTATCACACCCAAAGTGTAGTTGGCAGTTGAACCCAATCCAAAGTTTGAAGCCATTTTCAATGCTTCTTCGTTGGCGGTTAATTTTGAGATAGCGCTGCCAGTGAATATGAAGGCTACCAATCCTGCAAGGATCCCGTTGATGAATTTTTTTGTTTTGTCTGACATGTTTAAGTGTTTGAACATTTAAAACATACAAGTTACTTCCTGCCAAAAATCAATTGGCAGTTACATTAAAGCTTGTAAAAAAGAATTATTCTTTCTCCCCAGTCAATACAACCTGTCCATCAGCCACTGACAACTTGATGGATTTGATTTTTCCGCCATCCCTGATGAAAACCAGTTCAGCAGGATAGTTTTGGATGGTAGCAGTGAATGCATCTGCTGATTTGGATTTCAGCTCCCATGATTCGCCGGGGCTGGCGTCAGATTGTGCAAACAACTTGCCATCTTTTTCTATGATGAAAATCTTTTTGCAATACTGGTTTTCTGCCATCTTGAAAGTAGAGGCATAATCAGAAACTTCTTTATTGCCAGACAACACCACTTGACCACCTGCGATGGATATTTTCACAGCATTGACGCCTCCTTCAGTCCGGGTGAACAGGAATTCAGCATCATAGCTTTGGATCTTTGTTTTAAACAGGTCTTTGGTGCCAGATGGGGTCAATTCCACAAATTCATTTGGGCTTGCATCTGAAGTAGCCACCAGTTTATTGTCTTTTACTAAAACTGAAAGTTTCTTGATGTACTGGTTTTCTGCCATTTTAAAATTTGCAGCATAAGACTGCAGGTTGAGGCTTGAATCCTGTGCGAATCCAAAGGAAGAAAACAATATGCTAACAATCAATGAAATGGACAAACGAGCCTTGTTCATAATTAATATTTTTGATATGTGAACTTATGCTTTATTTTATAAATCTTAAAAAATATCAAGGCTTCTTAACAATAACATATCGAACAAGTGAAAAAACGGGCTGATTATATTTCCTGGGATGAATATTTCATGGGCGTTGCCTTACTTTCTGCACAACGGAGTAAGGATCCCAATACGCAGGTGGGTGCCTGCATTGTCAACGACAAGAACAAAATAGTAGGTGCCGGCTACAATGGTCTTCCCATTGGCTGCAGCGATGATGAATTTTCCTGGAGCAAGGAAGGCGATTTCATGGATACCAAATACCCCTTTGTCTGCCATGCAGAGCTGAATGCCATCCTCAATAACATTGGCATGGACCTCAAGGGATGTACCATTTACACGGCTTTGTTTCCCTGCAACGAATGCACCAAGGCCATCATTCAATCGGGTATTTCTACCGTGGTCTATTTGTCTGACAAGTATGAGAAATCTGACGCGGCCAGGGCCTCCAAACTGATGCTGGACAAGGCGGGAATTGCCTACCGAAAAGTGGTGGCATCGGTTGACCAGATTGTGCTTTCCTTTGATGCAAAAGATGTTTAAACCATGGCCTAATTGTCTGCCATCTTGATGGTGGGTCTTTTGTCCAGCGGGTCTCTTTTTTCGTATTCCACGCCTTTCATTTTTAGAGGGGGTTGGTGTTTACGGGGTCTTTTCAATTCGTATTCATAAACGGCTTTTCCTAATGCCCTGAAAAAGGGGAAGCCCATGCTTTCTTCATCATATTTTGAATCGTTGATGACCCCATCGCTGTTTACATAAACAGTTGCGGACAGCATGTAATCGATATTGTTTTTAGTATCTATCACATA
>JBJOOI010000114.1:0-5512 GCA_046051375.1 Bacteroidota bacterium
TTCAATTGATCCGGTGACAGGCTCTAAGCGTTAGGGTTAATAAAGTTCTATGGACAAACAATAAAATATGGAAATGATAAAAATGAAAAGATTCAAGACCCCCATTTCTGTTTTGCTTTTAATGCAGTTTGTATTGCTGCACGTGAATATTTCAGCGCAGGAAAAACTTACATTACTGGGAAACCGGTTCTTGACATTCAGCACGGTGGTTCGCGTCAACCAGATCGAAACGTCCCGTGATCAATTTCATGGAACTGATGAGTCGGGAATCCATTCTCCGGAAGGAGCACGCAAGTTTCGGGAGACCATAGAAAACAGTTGGCCGGGTGCAAGGATTACCTGGTCATTCAGCTGGCTTGCCTTAAAGGATCAGCGGCAGAATTACGTGGACTTGAGAAAACTGGTTGTATCATACCATAAAAAGTATGGCGATGAGATTACATTTTTACCCGGTGGCTATTTTGCCAACATGTACAATACCCGTGAACAGATTAACCGCGACCTGCATGAAGGGTTGCAGATGGTTTCAGAAATGGTGGGTGGGGGATACCGCCCCAAAAGCGTGATTGCAGGGTTTCTTGCTGCTGAGAACCAGCAGTACCTGGCAGAAAAAGAAGGAATTCATGTATGCCAGGGCAATATCTGGAGCCAGTATGCTGTAGACAATGGGGATGGCGAGGGATCGATTTCCTATCCTTATTATCCATCGCGTGAACATTTTTGCAAGCCAGCACAGGGAAAAAAAGACATGATTGACTGTGTGAACCTTGATGGCTGGACCGTTGATTTCCTGAATGCCAGATACCCAGTTCCCCGATTTATCAACGGAATCAGGTGCGGCAGCCGCCAGGGTGTGGGACCAATTGAAACCATCCTCCGACAAGGCACCGAAATTGGAACCAGTGAAATGCTGGCAACCACTGCCGCACATTTCGATACAGGTTTTGCACTCAATAAATTTGCATGGGTAACCTCCATTTGGGAAATGAGCCTTGTTGAAGCGTATAAGGTATATGGCTATAATGGTCGCAACGGACTCGATGGTCTTGAAATTTGGCTGAAGGAAATACGGCGCAGGTGGCCTCAAGCAAAATGCATCACGCAAGGGGAATTTGGAATGCTATGGAGAGAACAATACAAAAACAATGACAGCATCAACTATCAGTTTGTTCAGCGCGGATCTGGCATTTGCGGATCAGAAGCTGAAATGGAAATCAAGTGGTTCATGAACAAAGATTTCAGGATGGCACTATTAAGGGATTGGAAAGCCAATAGCCCTGAAAAGGTCATTGATTTCACAAGATATGATCTGAAGGCAGTGGAGCCCGAAGACCCCCAGCCCAATAAGTACACCCGGAATTGGAGCCTGTTTAATCGCCTTAACCAGAAAGGGTTACGCCCTCAGGATAAGCCCATAGGCATTGAAGAATTGAATGCAGAAGAGCAGGCAATAATAAAACGGAGGTATTCCGGATTGCTTGCTGCTGATGCTATAAAGAACATTTCAAGTGGTGAAGCCAGCAGTTTACCAAAGGTGCTGAAAATGAAACAATACCAATAACATAAATCATTTTAAAAAATTAAATACCTTAATCATGAAATACTTATTTATGAATAAACGTGTACTAACGCTAATATTGCTTGGAAGTTTTATTTTCTTATCAATGATGCCAAAAGCACAAAACAGGGATATCAGTTACCTGTCTTCGGGTGGAAAATTAAACCCATTGCAAGCCATCATGGATATCAGGCATTATACGATCGCGCTGGATGTTAATATTGAGAAAAAATCCATTCAGGGAAATGTGGAAGTTGAAATGCTTTTGTCAAAATCTACCGATACAATTTTACTCGACCTGGTTCATTTGCTAACGGTGAACAAAGTAAGCGTAAATGGCAAGCAGGTGAATTTTGAACAAAAGAATGATAAAATTTACATGACTGCTAAAGCAGCATTTCCAATGGGTAAGCAAATCGTAAAAGTGGAATATGGCGGAGAGCCTCCTATTGCAGTAAGGCCCCCATGGACAGGTGGCTTTACCTTCACCAAAGACAGGAGTGGAAACGATTGGGTAGCCATCAATTGTCAAAAAGAAGGGGGACGGGTTTATTTTCCTTGCAAAGACCATCCCAGTGATGAACCCAATGAAGGAGTTGACATGTTCATCACTGTACCAGAAAACTTAGTGGTTGCGGGTCCTGGCCTTTTAAAGGATGTGGTGAAAAAGAAAAACAAGAAAACCTACCATTGGAAAACCAATTATACGATCAGCAATTACTGTACAGTGTTTAATATTGGAAAGTATGCCGTCGTGAGCAAGGACTATACCACCGTCGATGGAACTGTTGTTCCTATTCAATTTTATGTATTGGAAGAAGACACCGCATACGCAGCAAAAATAATTGAACTCAAAGCAAGAGATACCAAAATACTCGAGAAATACTTTGGTGAGTACCCATGGGCCAAAGAAAAGATTGGCATTGCTGCAGTGCCCAATTCTGGCATGGAGCACCAAACAATGATAACATTTCAGAACAAGTTCGTTTACTCAAAAATAGGAGTACATGACTATTCAGCCAATCTATACCATGAATATGCACACGAATGGTTTGCAAACAAAGTAACCAACAAAGACTGGGCACACATGTGGATCCAAGAGGGCATTACAACCTATTCTGAAGCATTGATCCACTATGAACTGGGCGGTCAGGAAGCCTATGATGAAATCATCAGTCGACACAAAAGAAATACCAGAAACAAAAAACCGATGGTGGGTGGTGAAGAGCTATCAGAAGAAGAAGCGTATGCTGGCAGGGATATTTATGCAAAAGGTTCATTTTTCATGCACAGCTTAAGGTATGTACTGGGTGATGAAATATTTTTACCAACCCTGAAAAAACTTGCAACAGATCCCAGGTATACCTATGACAATTTTGTTACCACAAAAGATGTAGAAGAATTGTTCAGCACGGCATCGAAGCAAGACTTAAAGCCTTTTTTCAATTTCTACGTATACACCAATGAAGTACTCGATATTTCAGTGAAAGAAGTTGGGTACCAAAAGTATCAGATTACAGTGAACAATTTCTTCATGCCATTGCCCCTTGATATTGGCCCGGCAGACAAAACTACCAGAACAATGGTTGGCAAGGAAGGAATTGTCGTATCCAGCAATGGGGCTCCACAAGTAGATCCCAAGGGACATTATTTGAAAAAAATAACCATACAATAATGAAATACAAATATGTTGCGCTAACAACGATTTTATCTGTTCTTGCCATTTTTTGCCGTGCAGATAATTATCCCAGAAATTATTCGATTGATATTTTACACTATGGGTTTGAATTGAAATTGTCTGACAATACTGATGAAATATTGGGCAAGGCCAGTATTGCTGTGTTGTTCAAAACAAATGATGTTAAACAAATCAGGTTTGATTTGATCAATACAAATGGAAAATATCTGCAGAAAGGCATGGTCGTTGAGTCTGTGAGCTACAACAATACCAAGGCTATTTTTAGCCACAAAAATGATGCACTGATTATTCAGTTATCTGATCGGGTAGCTAAAGATTCCACCATTACATTTATCATTCAATACCATGGCGTTCCTGCAGGAGGATTAAAAATTGGACCCACAAAATATGGGGATCGCAGTTTCTTCAATGAAAACTGGCCGAACAATGCACGCCACTGGTTGCCCACAATTGACCATCCTTACGATAAGGCAACAAGCGAGTTTAAGGTAACAGCACCATCCAAATACAAAGTGGTATCCAACGGTCTCCTGCTGGAAGAGTCAACCATCGACAAGGAAAATAAATTAACCCACTGGAAACAATCCGTGCCTGTCTCCAGCTGGTTGTTTGTGTTGGGTGTTGCTGAATTTGCAGTTCAGCATGTTGGAAAGTTTGATGGCAAGGATATTCAAACATGGGTATATCCCAGGGACAGAGAAAAAGGATTTATTGATTTTGCAGAACCCACCAAACAGGTACTTCAATTTTATTCTGATTTCGTCGGGCCCTATGCTTATGAAAAATTGGCCAACATTCAATCCCCAAGTGTCAGCGGGGGAATGGAAACATCGTCTGCCATATTTTATGGAGAAAACATGGTTACTGGTAAATATGAGAAAAGACTTAGAAATGTAGTGATCCATGAAATTGCCCACCAATGGTTTGGGAATGCAGTTACTGAGAGCACCTGGGATGATGCTTGGCTGAGCGAAGGATTTGCCACTTTCTTCAGCATGCTGTTTCAAGAGCACGCCTATGGCCACGAAGAGTTTGTTGCAGCAATAAAAAATTCCCGTAAATCAGTATACAACTTTTCAAAAAAGGATTCTACGTATAGTATAGTCGCTCCACGCTCTGCCGAAACGGATCAGGTTACAACTGGAATCACTTATCAAAAAGGTGCATGGGTATTGCACATGTTAAGGGAGAAAATCGGCCATGATAATTTCAGAAAAGGCATTCAGGGATATTATGCAAAGTACTTCAATGCCAATGCTACTTCTGAAGACTTCAAGCGAGAAATGGAAAAGGTATCTGGGCAAAACCTGACCACGTTTTTCAATCAATGGTTATACAAACCCGAGAACCTGAAAATTTCTGCGCATTGGGAATATGATGCCAATGCACAACAAATTCTATTGAATATCAAACAAACACATTACAGTGGATTTGTTTTTGATTTTCCAATTGAAATAGAAATTTTTGATGCTAAAACCAATGGTACAGAAATAATGACGTTTACTGTAAACACCAAGGAGGCAATCATACCCATCAAGTACAATAAGAATCCCAGTTCAATAAAATTTGATCCAAGAACGGTATTGCTGGCTGAAATTGAAATGAAATAGGCTGTTGGCAGAACACAAATAAAAATAAATGATAACAATCATCTGGATTACCCTCATTGTTTTTTCTATCTGGTTTATCTATTTTTTTGCAAAAGATATTCGTTTGCACAAAAATCAGCTCGGCGATGGCAGTTGGGTAAAAACAGGACTCATTGGATTTGTAGTCAATTTCTTTGATGTTCTGGGAATTGGCGCTTTTGCTCCGCAGACTGCCTTGCTTAAATTTACCAAGCAAACACCAGACAGGCTGATTCCTGGCACGATGAACGTTGCCAATACCATTCCAGTATTGATACAGGCGATTGTTTTTATTCAAATTATTGAAGTTGATGAAGGCGGAAAGACTGGTAGAATAACTGAAAAGTCTAAAGTTATTTCGGTTGGATTCTACAAAATGTTGAATGAGATTGTTGATAACTCATTTGACGAGGCCAAACGTATGAAAGGCGCAATGCCAAAAATACGAGTGGAAATCTCACGACACTGGGCGATCGCCGCCTGACGCTGATCAAGTTCATCAAAATCAGAGTCTAATTTTACTTAAGTCAATTGGACTTCAAGTTGGGTGAATGATGGTCCATCAGGTTTTGTCAAACGTGTAATATTTACACGTTTAAGAAAATTTATACTTGAAATTTCTATTAA
>JBJOOI010000115.1:0-5715 GCA_046051375.1 Bacteroidota bacterium
ACCAAGGAAAGAAATATCGGTCAATGATTGGGCCTCCTGGTCAAAAATTTCAATAAAGGTTCTGCCAATGGCTTTTCTTTTTTCTTCCGGATTGCTCAGTCCATTGAGTGCACCATAAAATTCATGCTTGGCATCAACCCCTTTTACATTGAGGTCCAGGACTTCATATGTTTTGAGTACTGCTTCAAATTCATCTTTTCTCAACACTCCATTGTCAACAAAAATACCAAACAGGTTTTTTCCAATGGCCCTGTGGATAAGGGTTGCAGCAACAGTAGAGTCAACGCCACCACTGAGTGCCATGACTACTTTTTTGTCGCCGATTTGTTTTTTCAACACCTCAACAGTGTCTGTGATGAAATGCGCGGGAGTCCAGTCTCCACTGCATCCACAAACCGTGTAGAGGAAATTCTGGATGATTTTTTTTCCGTATTCGGAGTGGTATACTTCAGGGTGAAACTGAAGTCCAAAAATTTCATTGCAGCCAGGTTCATCAACCTTGAAAGCAGCAATGGGGATGGAATTTGTTGTCGCCAGTAGGGTAGCGTTATGAGGAAGTTCCAAAATCGAATCGCCATGGCTCATCCATACCTGAGAGGTTTCAGGAACCGAAGCCAGCAAAACATTTTCAATATTGGTTTGAAGTATGGCCCTTCCGTATTCTCTTTTTTCAGACCGCTCAACCCGGCCACCAAATGATTTTGCTGTCAGCTGTGCACCATAGCAAATGCCCAGCACATTGCGCTGTGCGGCGATAGCCTTGATGTCTACCTCTGGTGCATTGGGGTCATTCACAGAGAATGGAGATCCTGAAAGGATTACCCCCTTCAGGTCTGGACTGAATTCGATGTTTTTGTGATAAGGTACAATTTCACAATATACATTGGCTTCCCTGACTGCACGGGCGATCAATTGGGTGTACTGGGAACCAAAATCGAGGATGAGAATTTTTTCTGTCATAGATGGAAGCGAAGGTAAAGATTTAGGGAATTGCAGGATAGGGTAAATGAAAAAGAACATCCGGATGGGATGTTCTTTTTAAAAATATTTGCGGTAGCTGATTAAGCTGCTTTCTTGCTGGAAACAGCCTTGGTCAACTTGCTCTTCAGATTGGCTGCTTTATTCTTATGAATAACACCTTTCTTTGCAAGTTTATCGATTTTGCTCAATACGCTTGGGAGTGATTCTGCTGCTGCAGCTGCATCGGTAGTTGCGCGAAGATCACGCATCATGTTACGGGTGGTTTTACCTTGGTAACGATTTTTTTCTCTGCGCTTAGCTACCTGACGTACATCCTTCTTGGTTGCCTTATGATTTGCCATCTTTGTATTTTCTTTTAAACGGGATGCAAATGTAATACTTTTCCCGATATCTTCCAAAATTAAGCCTTTTTTAAAAGAAATTCATTGATTTATACTTGAAGATTCCTGTTATTTTTTCAGTTCAAATGAACGATATTTGCGCACAGTTTTGTCAATCAACCTATTAGCATCTTCCCATGAAGGATTTTTCTTACATAACATCATCGCATCCGTCCTATATTGAGCAGCTCTATCAGGACTTCTCCCGCTCGCCTGAAAGCATTGATCCTGATTTGCGTAAATTCTTTGAAGGCTTTGATTTTGCTGTGTCCCAGCTACAGGATAAATCATCTACAGCAGCCGTTGCAGCTGGTGGGGATATCGATTGGAAGAAGGAACTTGGTGTGTACCGACTGATCCTGGGTTACAGGAACAAAGGTCACCTGATTTCCAAAACCAATCCAATCCGTGAGAGAAAAGACAGGGGTGCAAACCTTGATCTTGGATTCTTTGGTCTGTCTGAAGCTGACCTGGATGCTCGTTTTTATGCTGGAAACCTCATTGGCCTGGGTACGGTAACACTGCGTGAGATACAAACCCACTTGATCAAATGCTATGCGAACCATGTGGGCATAGAATTCAAGTACATCAGCAACCAGGAGAAAATCAATTTCCTCACCGATGAAATGGAAAACAAGTTTCCCCGTTCACTTTCATTGGACAAGAAAACGAGGATCCTGGAAAAGCTGAACCAGGGTGTTATTTTTGAGAAATTTCTCCATACCAAATACATCGGACAAAAGCGTTTTTCACTTGAGGGTGGAGAAACAACCATTGCTGCATTGGATGCCATGATCAACATTGCCAGTGAGCAAGGGGTTAAGGAAGTGGTGATTGGCATGGCCCACCGAGGCAGGCTCAATGTGCTGGCCAATATCATGGGCAAGACCTATGAACACATTTTCAGCGAGTTTGAGGGCAAGTCAACGCCAGACCAAACGATGGGAAGCGGCGATGTGAAATATCACCTTGGCTATGGCAGTGATGTGGTTACCCCTTCCGGAAAGTCGATTTCTCTGAAACTGATGCCCAACCCTTCACACCTTGAGGCCGTTGATCCTGTTGTGCTTGGTTTTTCAAGGGCCAAGGCCGATGCCATGTATGCAAGCCAGTATGATTCCATTTTACCGGTACTGATCCACGGAGATGCTTCCATCGCAGGCCAGGGTATTGTATATGAGATCCTGCAGATGTCAGGATTGGATGGGTACTCAACCGGAGGAACCATTCATTTTGTCATCAACAACCAGATTGGATTCACCACTGATTTTGAGGATGCCAGAACAGCAGACTATTGTACTTCATTGGCAGCCATGGTGCATGCACCTGTGATGCACGTCAATGGTGACGATCCTGAAGCAGTAGTCAAGTGTATGGAAATTGCCACACGTTACAGGCAGCAGTTCAACAGCGATGTCTTTATTGACATGGTATGTTACAGAAAGCATGGTCATAATGAGGGTGATGATCCTAAATTCACACAGCCTCATCTTTATTCAATCATCGAGAAGCATCCCAATCCAAGGGAAAATTATGTTGCTCATTTGCAGAAGCATGAAAACCCGGAAATCCAATCCATGGCCAAGGACCTGGAGAAGAAGTTCTGGAGTGACCTGCAGGAGCGACTGGATGAAGTCAAACAACACCCCCTTCCATACCATTATCAGGCACCTGAATTGGTTTGGAAAACCATGAAAAAGGCTGTAGCAGCAGACTTTGAATCATCACCTTCTACCGCTATTGATGATGCAAAGTTCAAATCCCTTTTTGAAGACATCATGTCGATTCCAGAAGGTTTCAAGCCTTTGAAAAAAATTGAGAAGCTTTTACAAGACAAACACAGCTTGCTGCAAAAAGAAAACAAGGTGGATTGGGCAACAGGAGAGTTGCTGGCCTATGCGAGTTTGCTTGCTGATGGAAAAGAAGTGAGGATGAGTGGGCAGGATGTAAAGCGAGGAACCTTCAGTCACCGACATGCTGTTTTGTTGGATGAAAATACAGACGAACAGTACAACAGGCTTGCCAATATCCCTGGTGCAAAAGGAAAGTTCAGGATTTATAATTCTCTTTTGAGTGAATACGGTGTGCTAGGGTTTGAATATGGATATGCTTTGGCGAATCCGGAAGTGCTGGTGCTTTGGGAAGCTCAGTTTGGAGACTTTTCAAATGGTGCACAAACCATGATTGACCAGTTCATCTCTGCCGCAGAGCAAAAATGGAACAGGATGAACGGACTGGTCATGTTGCTTCCGCACGGATATGAAGGCCAGGGTCCTGAGCACAGCAGTGCCCGCATGGAAAGGTACCTGCAGATGTGTGCAGAATTGAACATGGTCATCACCAATATTACCACTGCTGCCAACTTGTTTCATGCCCTCAGGCGCCAATTGACATGGCAGTTCAGGAAGCCCATGATCAACTTCTCACCCAAGGCCAACCTCAGGCATCCAGGCACTTATTCAACTGTTGCTGAATTTACCAGTGGAGGATTCCAGGAACTGATTGACGATACAGTTGATGCAGCAGATGTTAAGCAAGTATTGTTCTGCACGGGTAAAGTATATTTCGACCTTCATGAGTACAGGGTAAAAAATGATGTTGGAAATGTAGCGATTGTTCGCCTCGAGCAGGTATATCCACTTCCCACCAAACAATTGGATGCATTGAAGGCGAAGTACGGAAAAGCATCCTGGACATGGGTTCAGGAGGAACCCATGAACATGGGAGCTGCTTCATTCTTAAGGATGAACCTCGACACTGTTCAATTCAATATTGTAGCAAGAACAGCCAGTGCTGCCACAGCTACAGGATTCAATAAAGTACATGCAAAAGAGCAGGAGGAAATCATTAAAAAGGCCTTTTCATTTTAAATTTGGATGACCAAAATTTTCAAAAGATTGTTATGATAGAAATTAAAGTGCCAACAGTAGGAGAGTCAATCAGCGAAGTAAGCCTTGCCAAATGGCTGAAAAAAGATGGACAATGGGTTGAGCGGGATGAAGTGCTTGCTGAAATCGAAAGTGAAAAAGCCACTTTTGAAATCAATGCAGAACAGGCTGGTATCCTGACCATCAAGGTGCAGGAAGGTGATACACTTGCTATTGGAGATATTGTTTGTTCTATTGACGAGAAGGCTGAAAGGCCTGCTGATGCTCCTGCAGCAGCGAAAGAAGAAAAACCTGCAAAAGCTGCTCCTGTTGAAGCGGCACCTGCTGTTAAGGCAGATGTAAAAGCCAGCCCCGTTGCTGCTGCAATCATTGCCGATAAAAAGGTTGATGCCAAAGGCATTGCACCATCAGGAACCGGCGGTAAAATCCTCAAGCAGGATGTGATGGATGCCATTTCAAATCCAGGCAGAAAGCCAGGTGCTGAAATGTTCACCCGTGGAGAGCGAAAAGAAAAAATGACCCAATTGCGCAAAACCATTTCACGCCGTTTGGTTGAAGCGAAAAATACTACAGCCATGCTCACCACCTTCAATGAAGTGGACATGAGCTTTGTGATGGAAGTGCGGGCCAAATACAAAGACAAGTTCAAAGAAAAGCATGGTGTCAATCTCGGATTCATGAGTTTTTTCACCAAGGCTTGTGCTTATGCATTGCAGGAGTTTCCTGCCGTAAATGCCTACATCAGCAATGAGGAGCTTATTTATCATGACTATTGCGATATTTCGATTGCAGTATCTGCACCAAAAGGATTGGTGGTTCCAGTCATCAGGAATGCCGAGTCATTGTCCATGGCCGATATTGAAAAGAAGGTAGTGGAACTGGCCACCAAGGCAAGAGACAACAAGCTCACACTTGAAGAAATGCAGGGCGGTACTTTCACCATCACCAATGGTGGTGTGTTTGGATCTTTGCTCAGCACTCCGATCATCAATATTCCACAGTCTGCCATCCTTGGCATGCACAAGATAGAAGAGCGTGCAGTGGTCATCAAGGGTCAGATTGTTGCAAGGCCGATGATGTACCTGGCCTTGAGTTACGATCACCGCATCATTGATGGAAAAGAAAGCGTAGGCTTCCTTGTAAAGGTGAAGGAATTGCTTGAAAATCCTGAATTGTTGCTGTTCGGAAAGGATCCTGTCAAGACACTTTTGGAGTTATGATCAGATCCTGAACCCCTTAAAATATTACGATGAGTGCGTCATTTCCTGTATACCTGAAGAAATTCTTCAAGCAGCACAAGAAATATGGTTCCCGCGACCGAAAGATTATTGCAGACCTATGCTTCGGATTTTTCCGGATCGGAAATTCCGCCAGTGCACACAGCCTCATTGATCAAATGGTCATGGGATATTTTCTTACCCATGATGTTGATGGGGGATACCTGGCTTTTGCCAATCCATCTTTGG
>JBJOOI010000116.1:0-6722 GCA_046051375.1 Bacteroidota bacterium
TTCAATGGTATTTTCTTTCAGGAATCTGGTGGATTCGCCGTGGCCCAGGCATAGAAAAAGAAGATCAATGTTGTTGTTGATCTCGCCAGAAAAAACCAGATCAGTCGAACCCAAAAGGTCTTGGTGAACATGGTGCAAAGGGTTGCCAGCATTGCTTTTGCTGTGTACAAAGGCAATGTAGACAAATGGATGAACAAGAAGCAGTCGAATCAATTCACCACCTGTATAGCCTGCTCCGCCGATGATGCCGATCCTGATTTTCTTGTCCATGGGATTGAATTTAATCTTTTTTATTTTCGTTTTGCACAGCGTTCCAAATGATCGTCTGGTTGCCAAATATCTTGCTGAAGCCTCTTACATCATTGCCTGTAAAGCCGGAATTCATTTCGCCGTACTTGCCAAATTTGCTGTTCATCAGGTCATAGGAAGATTCGATGCCAATGACCTGGAACCGGTATGGCATCAGTTGTACGAAGACTTTTCCAGTTACATTTTCCTGGGAATGCTCAAGGTAGGCCTCTATGTCGCGCATCACCGGATCCATGATCTGGCCCTCATGCAACCAGTTGCCATAGAACTGAGAAAGGGTATCTTTCCATTGCAACTGCCATTTGGTAAGCACATGCTTTTCCAATGCATGGTGTGCTTTGAGGATCACCATGGGTGCGGCAGCTTCAAAGCCAACCCTTCCCTTGATGCCGATGATGGTATCGCCAACATGGATATCACGGCCAATGCCGAATGGTCCTGCGATGGACTGAAGGTATTGAATGGCCTCAGAAGGATGGTCGAATTGTCTGTCATTCACCGAAACAAGTTCACCTTTTTTAAACCCAAGCACAGCCTCTTCTGCATCCTGTTTGGTTACCTGTGTTGGCCAGGCCGATTCAGGAAGCATGCCTTTTGAAGAAAGGGTTTCTTTGCCTCCCACACTGGTGCCCCAAAGTCCTTTGTTGATGGAATACATGGCTTTTTCAGCATTCATGTTGACACCCTTGGATTGCAGGTATTCAATTTCCTGCTCGCGGCTCAGTTTGAGGTCTCGAATCGGGGTTATGATTTCCACTCCCGGGATCATGATATGAAACACCATGTCGAAGCGGACCTGGTCGTTTCCTGCTCCTGTGCTGCCATGGGCTACTGCATCAGCACCAAGCTTTTGGGCGTGTTCTGCAATATGGATGGCCTGGCTTAATCGCTCTGCACTTACACTGAGGGGATAAGTATTGTTCTTGAGCACATTGCCGTAAACCAGGAACCGGATGATCCTGTCATAGTATGTTTTTACGGCATTTACCGTGGTATGGGATGCAACACCCAGGGCATGTGCATGTTTTTCGATATTGGCAAGTTCCTCTTCCGTGAAACCTCACAATGATGCTGTGCACTTCATAGCCTTTCTCTTCAGAAAGGTATTTCACACAATAGGTGGTATCTAATCCGCCACTGAATCCGAGTATTACTTTTTTTGACATGGTATCGCTTGCTTTAGAAATTGAAAAATGGAGAGAGAAAGCTTTTCAGGGACTTGGATGATTTCTCGTCTTTTTTTAGAAAGGGTTTCAGGAGCTTCCATTCCCTGAACCTGAGCAACCTTTCAATGCCTTTTACATTTTCCTCGAAAAACTGCTTGGTTTCTTCAGGCTCATAATGGTCTTTGGGATCATAGAGCATCGCCGTGCACATGCAGTTTTTTCTTTCTTTGCTCATCAGGATCTCGTAATTGATGCAACTTTTGCATCCTGCCCAGAAATCCTCATCCTGTGTGAGTTCTGAGTAGGTAACAGGTTCGTATCCCAATTCAGAATTTATTTTCATGACTGCCAAACCGGTTGTGAGGCCGAAGATTTTTGCATCAGGGTAGGAAGATCTGCTGAGTTTGAATACAGTTTGTTTGATCATCTTGGCCAATCCGCTTTTTCTAAGGGTTGGTTTAACAATCAGCCCTGAATTGGCCACATATTCTCCATGCCCCCATGTTTCGATATAACAAAATCCGGCCCATTCTCCTGCCTGGGTAAGGGCAATGACCGCTTTCCCTTCGCTCATTTTTTGACGAATATAATCTGGGCTTCTTTTGGCAATGCCTGTTCCACGGGCTTTTGCAGACTCCTCCATTTCCAGGCAGATTTCTTCTGCAAAACCGTAATCTTGCTCACTGGCGATATGTATATCAAAAACTTGTTTTTGCTGTTCCATTTGTGCGGCGAATTGATAAAATTGACTGTTACCGGATGAAGCCACTTAGGGCTGAACCGGGAAAACGACTTGTGTCGGGCTGAGGGGGGCGGTATCTATCAACGTCGTACCAAAAATGGAATCGGTCGGCGTAAAAAAACTGTTCCGTTTGGTACAGCAAAAACCCAACGCATGGAAGCGGCAGGAGCCGTTTCTGCTATTGATGAAGAGGTCAGGTTTTTAATCATTTTTCTGTGTCTGTCTTGTAAAGAAAAATTGTGAGTTGCAAATAAACTGATTTTTTTAGAAAAAAGGCCAAAAATCAGGGATAAGTTTAGTGTGCCGGGACGGTTTGGTCTTGTGCTGTATGGGCGTGGATGGCCTGACTGATTTCATGGATGAGTGCCGGATCCTTTTCAATGGCATTGCCCACCACAATGATGTCGGCCCCTGCTTTGCAGTTCTCGTATGCTTTTTCTGCTGTGGTGATGCCGCCGCCGATGATCAGTGGAATGGAGGTATGGGATGAAACAGCTGCAATCATGGCAGGTGGAATAGGCTTTTTGGCTCCACTGCCCGCATCCATATACAGCAGTTTAAGCCCCAGCATTTCACCAGCCATCGCTGTGCATACAGCAATTTCGTTCTTGTCGGAAGGAATGGGATTGGCGTTGCTGATGTAAGAAACTGTAGTGGGTGCTCCGCCATCAATCACCATATACCCCGTAGACATCACCTCAAGACCACTTTTTCTGACAACAGGAGCAGATACCACATGCTGGCCTATCAAAAGCTCTGCGTTTCTTCCTGATATGAGAGAGAGGTAGAGGAGGGCGTCTGCAAAGGGCGTAACCTGGGATGGGCTTCCCGGGAAAAGAACTACCGGAATGGCACATTCCCTTTTGATGTGTTGCACCAATTCCTCCAGATGGTCGCTGACCACCAGGCTGCCGCCTACAAAAATAAAATCCACGGAGGCTTCTGTGCACAAACGGATCAATTCATCTGCCTTGACGACAGACGTCTTGTCTGGATCAACCAAAACGGCAAAGGATTTCTTCCCTTTGCTTTTGTTTTCCAGTATCGTATTGTAGACAGCGTGATGCATTTGGGGGTGATTCTATTGCAAATGTGCGAAAAACTTTCTTATAAACGAAGGAAACTGGAAAGCTGTATGATGTTATTGGTGGTATAATCCCTGTTTCTGCCCTCAATATAGACCAACATGTAACCAAGTTCCAGATCGGCATATTGGCCCAGGCGGTAACCTGTTCCGACATAGGATCTTGACTGGTCGAACAGTTTTCGGTTGGCATGCCTTGCTCCTGCAGCATTGAAAAAGAATTCATTCTGTGCAGCCCAGTACATGCCTTTTGTCAGTTTTTTGGTTTTTGAAAAGGGGCTTATCCATCTGGTGAAATACCGGAATCTTGCATTGAATTTGGGGTCTGATTTCACTATTTCGTTGTCAGCAACTTTTAATGCAGGAATCCATCTTTCCTCTGTCCTGATCCTGTGTTGAAGTACTGCATTTTTCACTTGTTGGTTGATGCCCAGTTGTTGCCAGATCCTGTTGTCTGAAACACCGTCTCTTACACTTCCAATGGTTTTCCAATTGTTTATCAATGCAAGCCCAGTACTCAGGGAAACATTTTTGTTCAAAACATAGGTCAATCCTGGCCTCAGAATAAATGTCTCAGGTTGTTTCCATTGGTCATTTGAACGCAATTGGCTGTCAAAAATCAGGTTGAATTTTGGACTGAGCCTGATTGAATTTACTGTCATAGCCCAGCCACTGAATTTATTTTGTTGGGCTGATGTGAATATTGACATAAATACAAGAAAAAATGAAACAATAAAGCGTTTGTCTGTTTTCAAAGTAGAGATGATGATTTGAGTACAAAGGTAAACGTTCATCAGGCCCATTGCATGACTTTTATCACCATTCGGGTTCTTTTTTTCGCGCATCTTCGTCTATTCATTTCTCCAAAAACTACCAAAAATTTTTTTACAAAATGGTGAACAAAATCCGAAATCCACTGCCATTGCGGATTATTGCAGTTATCAACAGGGTGTTGATATTTAGGGGTTTGAAATCAGGCAATAGGTGAATATTTTCGTACTCTGTCCCTGAAAATAGGGAGATTTCAACAATATTTAATTTTTAGCGATATGGCAAACAGCAAATCAAAAGCAACCACCGGGAACAGTACTCAAGGTCTGAAGTTCAAAAGACATTTCACCTCCGACAAGGTAGCTGTTTATGAAATGTTCGAATATGACTACCGTACTTCGGTGATTCGCAATCCCAGTGGTGAGGTTGTTTTTGAAATGAACAATGTTGAGGTTCCAAAGCAATGGAGTCAGATTGCCACAGATATCATCGCACAAAAATACTTCCGTAAAGCGGGTGTTCCCCAGCCCGATGGTTCTTTGGGAAGGGAAACTTCTGCAAAGCAGGTGGCTCACCGTATGGCACACTGTTGGAGGGTATGGGGAGAGCGCTACGGCTATTTTGCCTCAACTGAAGATGCAACTGTTTTTTATGAGGAGCTGGTATATTCTATCCTCAGCCAGGCCTGTGTTCCCAATTCTCCTCAATGGTTCAATACTGGTTTGCACGAGTGTTATGGCATCAAAGGCAAGCCACAAGGACATTATTATGTTGACCAGACAGATGGTCAGTTGAAAAAATCAACTTCTGCTTACGAGCGTCCACAACCGCATGCCTGTTTCATCCTCAGTGTTGATGATGACTTGGTGAATGAGGGTGGCATCATGGACCTTTGGGTTCGCGAAGCAAGGATTTTCAAATATGGATCAGGTGTAGGTACCAACTTCTCCAACATGCGCGGAGAAGGAGAGAAACTCAGCGGCGGCGGAACATCTTCCGGTCTGATGAGTTTCCTCAGGATTGGTGACCGTGCAGCGGGTGCTATCAAAAGTGGCGG
Organism: Bacteroidota bacterium; assembly: GCA_046051375.1. Taxonomy (GTDB): domain Bacteria; phylum Bacteroidota; class Bacteroidia; order Chitinophagales; family Chitinophagaceae; genus Pollutibacter. The sequence continues at coordinate 5,130 of JBJOOI010000116.1, forward strand.
TACAACCCGCCGCGCTGCCAAAATGGTTTGCCTTGATCTTGACCACCCGGAAATCGAAAACTTTATCGACTGGAAGGTAGAGGAAGAAAAGAAAGTAGCTGCCTTGATTGCTGCAGGTTACTCCAGTGACTATGAAGGAGAGGCCTACAGGACAGTGAGCGGACAAAACTCAAACAACTCAGTAAGGATACCCAATGCATTCTTCGAAAAATTGGCAAAAGGCGAGGACTGGGAATTGACCGGCCGTATGGATGGCAGGGTCATGAAAAAAGTATCATCAAAAGCCCTCTGGGAGAAGATATCTTATGCAGCATGGCGTTGTGCTGATCCTGGAACCCAATACGATACCACCATCAACGAATGGCATACCTGCCCTCAGGGTGGACGCATCAGGGCCTCCAATCCTTGCAGCGAGTACATGTTCCTTGACAATACCGCCTGTAACCTGGCCTCTGCCAACCTCAGGAAGTTTTTCAATGAGTCAGACAATACGTTTGATGTTGCAGGATTTGAGTATTCAGTAAGGCTTTGGACAACTGTTCTGGAAATATCTGTGCTGATGGCACAGTTCCCAAGCCAGGAAGTGGCACAGCTCAGCTACGATTACCGTACACTGGGACTTGGTTTCGCCAACCTCGGCAGCATGCTCATGGTCAGTGGTATTCCATATGACAGTGATGAGGCCAGGGGTATTGCCGGTGCAATCTCTGCCATCATGACTGGTATTGCTTACAAAACCTCTGCTGAAATCGCCAAGATCCACGGACCTTTCCCTCGCTATGCCGAGAACAGGGAAGACATGCTGAGGGTCATGAGAAATCACCGTGCCGCAGCCTATGATGCAGACCAGGCCTATGTTGGCCTCAGCATCAAGCCCCTCGGAATAAAAGCCAAAGACTGTCCGGATTATATGCTCAAAGCAGCATGCAAGGCCTGGGATGATGCAGTTGAAATGGGAGAACAATTTGGTTACCGCAACGCCCAGACAACTGTTATTGCTCCTACTGGAACCATCGGGCTGGTGATGGATTGTGATACCACTGGTGTTGAGCCTGATTTTGCCCTGGTGAAATTCAAGAAACTCTCTGGTGGCGGTTATTTCAAAATCATCAACCAGTCTGTACCACAGGCACTTGCCAACCTAAAATACACGGCAGCAGAACAAGATGCCATCATCAAATATGCAGTAGGTTCAGCATCTTTTGCTGGAGCACCTTTCATCAACCATCAAACATTGAGTGAGAAAGGGTTCATTGCCGAGGAAATCAAGAAATTGGATGATGCAGCCCTGGCCGCATTTGAAATCGGATTTGTATTCAATGTTTATACGCTTGGCGAAGAGTGTTTGCAACGCCTTGGTTTCAAACCAGAGCAATATTTCAACTTTGATTGGAACATGTTGCAGGCCCTTGGTTTCAAGGGAGCTGAAATTGATGCAGCCAATGATTTTGTTTGCGGAACCATGACCATCGAAGGTGCGCCACACCTCAAGCCTGAGCACTATCCAGTATTTGATTGTGCCAATAAATGTGGTAAGAAAGGTGAGCGCTACATCCATGCCCATGGCCATATCTACATGATGGCAGCAACACA
>JBJOOI010000117.1:0-5442 GCA_046051375.1 Bacteroidota bacterium
AAAGGCGCCTTGTTCATCCCAAAGATCTTACTGCAGGTTCCTAAAATCATTGGTTCCATCAGCCATGAACACCGGTGGCTGGATCATCAACTGGATACCAACCATTGGGATTTGATCATCAGCGACAACCGCTATGGGCTCTATACAACCAGAACAAAGACTGTTTTCATCACCCATCAACTGGGCATCATTTCTGGGTTTGGTAAACTGGGCGATGCACTATTAAGAAACATGCTTTACAGATGGGTCAACCGTTTCAACACCTGCTGGATACCCGATGCTGAAGGGGATCTCAATATCGCTGGAAAACTATCACACCAATTGTCCATGCCGAACCATTATGCATTCATTGGGCCCCTCTCCCGTTTGGACATTAAACCGCCCATGACAAAAGGCCATCTCCTAGTACTCTTGTCAGGCCCAGAGCCGCAAAGAACAATCCTGGAAAATAAAATAATCCATCAGCTTTCCGACATTGACGAGGCAGTAGTATTTGTAAGGGGTCTTCCTTCAGGTGCCTCTTTACTGAAGAACAGGGGCAGGATCCGGTTTGAAAACCATTTGGATGCAAACGCACTGTCTGAGATGCTTTCCACGGCCAAAGCAGTGATTTGCCGTTCAGGCTATTCTTCTGTCATGGACTTGTTGAAGCTGAAAAAAAGAGCCCTTTTGATTCCTACACCTGGGCAAACGGAACAGGTTTACCTGGCAAAACACCTTGGCGCACTGCGTTGGTTCGTTGTCCAGGAACAAGAGGACCTTGATCTGAAAAACGGAATTGCTTCCGCTTTGAGCCAAACCATTGAATTTCCAGCCCTTGATTTCGAAGCCTTCAAAAAAGCTTTTGCCAATTTGGGCATCCAATAAACGGATCTGTTATTCTAGCACAATTTTTGTTATCTTGACAATTACTAAAACCGAAACCAAAGCACATGAGAAAACTTTGTTTAGCCATCCTGTTTGGATGCTTCAGTATCTCCCTTTTCTCCCAGTCCACCTTCCCTGTGAATGGTGTGGCAGACGAAAGGGAAACAACCTTTGCCTTTAAAAACGCAACAATCGTCAAGGATGCACAAAACACCCTGACCAATGCTACCATGATCGTTCGCAACGGAAAGATCATTGCCATTGGAACAGCGGTAACCATTCCTGCAGATGCCATTGTTGTTGACTGCACCGGTAAACACATCTACCCTTCTTTCATTGACCTCTATGCAGACTATGGCATGCCAGCACAGGCTCAAGGCCAAGGAGGATTTGGAAGAGGAGGATTTGGCGCTGCACAGCTCAATTCCAATACCAAGGGCGCTTTTGGCTGGAACCAGGCCATCAAGGCAGATGTCAATGCCGCTAACATTTTTGTTGCTGATGATGCCAAGGCAAAAGCCATGCGCGAGATTGGCTTTGGAGCGGTACTCACCCACCAGAAAGATGGTATCGCCAGGGGAACTGGTGCATTTGTTTCACTGGCTTCCATGAAAGAAAACATGGTGATCCTCAAAGAGAAAGCATCTGCCCATTACTCGTTCAGCAAAGGCACATCAACGCAGTCTTACCCCTCATCCATGATGGGCAACATCACGCTGCTGAGACAGACCTACCTGGATGCCAAATGGTACAAGAAAAATACTGAAAAAGAAGGCGTGAACCTGAGCCTGCTTGCTTGGAACAACAACCAGGGACTCCCCCAGGTTTTTGATGCAAGCGACAAATGGAATGCATTGCGTGCAGACAGGATTGGAGATGAGTTTGGTGTACAGTACATCATCAAAACAAGTGGCAACGAATACCAGCGTATCGCGGAAATCGCCGCCACAGGATCTACCCTGATTGTGCCGTTGAACTTCCCCATGGCCATGGATGTTGAAGACCCCAATGATGCAAGATTTGTTTCAGTAGCAGACATGAAACATTGGGAACTGGCGCCAACCAATGCTGGTGCATTGGAAAAAGCCAAGATACCTTTCTGCCTTACAACAGCAGACCTTCGCTCTCCCTCTGCATTCATGTCAAGCCTCCGCAAAGCCATTGAAAACGGCCTCTCAGAAAGCAAGGCACTTGAAGCATTGACCACCACACCTGCAAACACACTGGGTGTAGGCAACATGGTGGGTTCACTGGAGCAAGGTAAAATCGCCAACTTCCTGGTAACGACCGGAAATGTTTTCAGCGAAAAAACATCCATCATCGAAAACTGGGTACAAGGCAACAAGTACAGCATCAAGCCTGAAAAATGGTTGGACATTGCAGGCAAATATTCCCTGGCCATCACATCTGCACAAGGCACCAAATCCTATGCACTGGAAGTGAAATCAGCCAGCGCTGCCAATATCATCAATACAGATACCATTGCTGCCAAATTCACCTTTGATGGCAAAATGGTCAAATTGAATTTCACACCTGAGAAGAAATCCAGGAACATGATTCGCCTCAGTGGTTTGAAGAACGGTGCAGACTGGAATGGCTATGGAGAAGATGCAGAAGGCAACAAACTCACCTGGACGGTATCTTCCTATACTGCAGCTGCGGCAACAGTTACAGCCGACAGCGCAAGAAAAAAAATGGCTTCAAAGCTGGGTGAAGTAATGTATCCGTTTACTCCTTTTGGATGGACAGAGGCTCCCAAACAAGAAGTGATCCTGATCAAGAACGCAACTGTATGGACCAATGAAAATGAAGGAAAACTTGAGGGCACCGATGTATTGGTAAAAGATGGAAAGATTGCTCAAATAGGAAAGAACCTGCAAGATGCAACTGCCAAAGTAATTGATGGAACTGGCAAACACCTTTCTCCTGGCATCGTTGACGAACACTCACACATTGCAGCATCATCCATCAACGAAGGTGGTCAATCTGTCACCTCAGAGGTGCGCATTGCAGACAACCTCAATCCAGATGATATCAATATCTACCGCCAACTAAGCGGTGGTGTAACAACTTCACATATCCTTCATGGTTCTGCCAACACGATTGGTGGCCAGACACAATTGATCAAGTTGCGCTGGGGTGCCAATGACGACAAGCTGAAGTTTGAAGGGTCTGATGGATTCATCAAATTTGCCTTGGGAGAAAATGTTAAACGCTCCTCATCTTCACAGGGCAATACCCGTTTCCCTGATACCCGCATGGGTGTTGAACAGGTGTTGACAGATGCCTTTACCCGTGCCAAAGATTACGAAGCAGCGGTTAAAGCAGCATCAGCAACAACCGCTCCGGTTGTAAAAGGAAAGAAAACCTTACCTGTTGCAGTAGACCCTTATGAAACGGTTCGCCGCGACCTGGAACTGGAAGCATTGGTGGAAATCATGAACAAGAAAAGGTTCATCACCTGTCACTCCTATGTTCAAAGCGAGATCAACTCAACGATGAAAGTGGCCGAAAGACTGGGCTTCAAGATCAATACCTTCACCCATATCCTTGAAGGATACAAGGTAGCAGACAAGATGAAAGCACATGGTGTAGGAGCTTCCACCTTCTCTGACTGGTGGAACTACAAGATGGAAGTGGTTGACGCCATTCCTTACAATGCCACCATCATGTCCAAAGTGGGTGTGAATGTTGCCATCAATTCTGATGATGCAGAAATGGCCCGCCGCCTCAACCAGGAAGCAGCCAAGAGCATCAAGTTTGGTGGAATGAGTGAAGAGGATGCCTTCAAGATGGTCACCCTCAATCCTGCTAAAATGTTGCATGTTGATTCCCGCGTTGGAAGCATCAAAGTGGGAAAGGATGCTGACCTTGTTTTGTGGAGCGACAATCCATTGAGCATTTATGCAAAAGCAGAAAAAACCATGGTGGACGGCATCATCTATTTCGACAGGGAAAAGGATGCACAAATGAGGAAGCTACAAACCGCAGAAAAAAACAGGCTCATTCAAAAAATGAATGGCGAAAAAAGGGCTGGTGGACCAATGGCTCCTCCAACACCAAGCTATTCAGTGCTCATGAACTGTGGCGATCATGAACACAGCCACGGAATCCTCACCATCGATCAAGACTAATCAGCAATAAAAACATTTTCATGAAAAAGATATTATTCAGCATACTCGCAGGCATGGCCTTTACAGCTGTTGCCAACGCACAGGAATCTGTTTATCCTGCATCAAAACAAACAGCGCCCGTCATCATCATGAATGGCACTGTACACGTTGGAAACGGACAGGTGCTCAACAATACTTCTGTTGAAATTCGGGATGGAAAAATCACCAATATCGGTGCCGGCATCACTGCATCAGCAGATGCCTTCAAGGTGGATGCAAAAGGCAAACATGTTTACCCAGGCCTCATCCTGGCCAACTCCAACCTCGGATTGGTTGAAGTAAATTCAATCCGTGCTACAGATGATGAAACAGAGATTGGGGAATACAATCCATCCGTCCGTTCCATTGTTGCCTACAATACCGATTCAAAGGTGATCAACACTTTGAAGACCAATGGCATCACCCATGCCAATATCGTGCCTCAAGGGGGCACCATCAGTGGCTCCTCTTCAGTTGTTCAGCTGGATGCCTGGAACTGGGAAGATGCTGCCTATGCAACCGACAACAACATTCACATGAACATCCCTGCCCTCTACAACAGACCAAGCCGCTTTGGTGGATTTGGCGGCGGACAGGGACCACAGGTGGATCCATTAAAAAGAGGAATTGAGCAGCTCGAAGAGATCAAGGATTTTTTCCGTGCAGCCAAGGCCTACAATGATCAAGCTGTAAAGACACAGACCAATATCAAATTCCAGGCCGTTCAGGGATTGTTCAGCAAAAAGCAAAAACTTTTCATCCGCTGCAATGTGGTGCGTGAAATCCTTGCTGCCATTGACTTCAAGACTGAGTTCGGATTTGACATCGTGCTGGTTGGCGCAGGCGAAAGTTACCAGGTAGCCGATATCCTGAAGCGCAACAATATCCCCGTTATCCTCAGTCAGATGCATGCCCTTCCTACCATGGCAGATGATGGCGTTGATCTTCCTTACCAACTTCCTTCCCTGCTTCAAAAAGCTGGCGTTCAGTTTGCCATTTGTGATGAAGATGGCCAGCAAAGGGGCAAGAACCTTCCGTTTCAGGCAGGTACCGCAGCCGCTTACGGATTGACGAAAGAAGAAGCGCTTACCTCCATCACCCTGAATGCAGCCAAAATTCTGGGCATTGCAGAACGCACAGGATCCATCGAAACAGGAAAAGATGCCAACATCGTCATCAGCGAAGGAGACATCCTCGACATGCGCAGCAGCAATATTTCATTGGTCATGATTGGTGGCCGCATGGTCAGCCTTACCGACAAACACAAGCAGTTGTATGATCGGTATATGTTGAAGTATGGGTTGAAATAGTTAAAGATTTAATTTTACCAGTTTATAGAAAAAGGGCTCAGCAATCATGCATGAGCCCTTTTCATTAGTACTTCAACGCGTCTCTCGCCTTCAACTCATTTCCTAAACCCCTG
>JBJOOI010000118.1:0-5399 GCA_046051375.1 Bacteroidota bacterium
GAAGACATTGATACCAGGGCCCTTGTGACACATATCCGTGAAAAAGGCGCCATGAACTGCATCATCTCCTCTGAGAGTACAGATGTTGAGGCTTTGATGGAAGCATTGAAAAAAGTGCCTTCCATGGATGGATTGGAATTGGCCTCAGTAGTGTCAACTCCTGAAGTCTACCATGTGGGTGATCCTAATGCCAGCATTCGTATAGCCGTCCTTGATTTTGGAGTAAAAAGGAATATCATTCAGTGCATGGCCGATAGGGGTGCTTATGTCAGGGTTCATCCTGCCAAAACCAGTTTTGAAGAGCTGCTTGCTTTTGAACCGCATGGTTTCTTTATCTCTAATGGACCTGGTGATCCATCTTCCATGGGTTATGCTGTAGATACTGTTAAAAAGATCCTGGATACAAAAAAGCCTGTATTCGGCATTTGTCTGGGGCATCAACTCTTGGCATTGGCCAATGGCATCAAAACTTTCAAGATGCACCACGGACACAGGGGCTTGAATCATCCTGTAAAGAATTTAATGACAGGACTTTGTGAGATTACTACACAGAACCATGGTTTTGCTGTTGACGCTGATGCTGTAAGAAATGCAGAACAAATTGAGGTTACCCATATCAACCTGAATGATGATTCCATTGAGGGCATCAGGCTCAAAGACCGCCCTGCTTTTTCAGTGCAATACCACCCGGAAGCAACGCCTGGGCCACACGATAGCCGTTATCTTTTTGATGATTTCATCAACCTAATCAATAACAACTAGGCGATGAAAAAAATCAACATCATCAATGGACCCAACCTGAACCTGCTGGGCAAACGAGAGCCTGGCATTTATGGCAGTGAAGGCTTTGAATCCTATCTGGAAAAATTGAAGCAGTCCAATCCTGATCTGGTGTTTGATTATTTCCAATCCAATATTGAAGGTGAATTGATTGATGCCATCCAGAAAGCAGGATTTTCTGCAGATGGCATCATCCTCAATCCTGGTGGATACACGCATACCTCAGTAGCAATCGGTGATGCCATTGCCTCCATTACTTCACCCGTGATCGAAGTGCATATTTCCAATGTTCATGCCCGAGAGGAATTCAGGAAAATCTCCCATGTGTCTGCAAAGGCAAAAGGAACGATTTGCGGACTTGGCCTTGAAGGCTATACGCTTGCTGTCCAGTACATCAAAGGTCTCTAAAAAGGCTTATTTAGCCTCTTTAATGACCATTTTCTGGATCAGGTCCAGCTTCCCGATATAAAGGCTCCTGCCATGTGTTCCAAGCACAATCTCATTTTCTCTTTCCTGAATCACCATGTCATGCACAGGAATGGCTATGGGCAAATTGTTGGTGAATTGCATAAAGGATATACCGCCATCAGTGCTGGCGTATGCACCACCATCCGTACCCACGTAAAGTATACTGGATGATTTTGGATCTTCACGAAGAACGTTTACTGGTTCCATAGGAAGATCATTGCCCAACTTTTTCCATGTCTTGCCATAGTCATCACTGCAATACACATAAGCAGCATAGTGATCATCCCTATAGCCGTTCATGGTCACATACACGCGGCTTTGCAGGTGGCTAGAGGCCAGTACGCGGCTGATGTATAAACCTAGTGGAAGTCCTGAAAGTTTTGTCCAGGTATTGCCACCATCTTTTGTCAGGGAGACAACGCCATCATCAGTTCCTGTATAGATCAATCCAAATTTGAAAGGCGATTCGCTGATGCTTGTCATTGTACCAAACGGCACATCACCCGTTTTTTTCCCATTGGAGAGGTCTCCGCTGATGCGTTCAAAATCATCACCCCTGTTCATGCTCCTGAACAAGCTGTTGCCGGCCATGTAAAGAATATCAGGATTGTGTTTGGACAAAAGGATGGGTGTTTGCCAGTTGAACCGGGGCCTTTCCTCTTTTGAGTTTTGGGGAACGGGCCTCAGGAATTTTGGGCCCTGATTTTGCTTGTTGATGCGCATGTAGGCGCCGAACTGAGAACCCGTGTAGACTGTATTGTGATCGCGTGGGTCAATTTGCACCTGCATGCCATCGCCACCGCCCATTCTCTTGAATCCGTATTGTCCTTCGTCTGTCCAGTCTATCGATTCCTTGTTGGTGGATTTGCCATACCAGGAGCCATTGTCCTGCAAACCTCCGTATACATTGTAGGGCTTTTCATTGTCAACATTGATGGCATAGAATTGTCCTACGGCAGGAGAGTTGGCTTTGAACCAGTTCTTTCCTGCGTCATAACTGATGTTGCATCCTCCATCGTTTCCTGCAATCATGTGATCATCCCTCTTGGGATTGATCCACAGCGCATGCCAGTCTGAATGGGTGTTGCCCTTGTCCATGGCCGTGAATGATTTTCCACCGTCAGTAGAAAGGTTGGCGCTGGTTCCCAAAATGACAATCTTATCTGGGTTGGTTGGAGAAACAAAGATCTTGCCAAAATAGTAGCCGAACGTATTGTAGATCTCAATGTTTTTTTCGTTGGTCTTGTTCCAGTGTTTCCCACCGTCAAGGCTCTTGTAGACTTCGCAGCCGTAAATCTGGTTGGCTGCAGGACCTGCACCTGTATTGGGTTTGGGAGTTTTTGAAGTATCTGGTTTGAGGTTGTAGTTGTCTACAACTGAATAAACAACCGAGGGATTTTGTGGATAGACGGCAAGTCCGATTCTTCCAATTCCGTCTCCTTGTGGAAAGCCAGAACCCGCATTCGTCAATAGTTTCCAGCTGTTGCCCCCATCATTGCTCTTGTAGATGCCAGAAGTTTTTCCACCCTCGGTGAAGTCCCAGGCTTTTCTGATGCGGTGCCAGGTTGAGGCATAGATCTCATTGGGGTTTTTGGGATTGATGTCCATTTCAACGGCTCCTGTAGTTTCGTCTACGAAGAGGGTTTGTTTCCATGATTTACCGCCATCCGTTGTTTTGAAAACTCCCCTTTCTTTATTCGTGCTATACAAATGGCCCAAGGCTGCAACCCAGGCGATATCAGGGTTTGAGGGGTGCAGCAAAATCTTACCGATATGCTGTGTTTCAGGAAGACCCAGATATGTCCAGGACTTGCCATTGTCATTGCTCTTGTAAATGCCAATGCCTGCGTATGAGGAACGGCTGCTGTTCCCTTCACCAGTGCCCACCCAGATTGTTCTTGTTTTCCAGTTGACGGCAATGTCACCAATACCAATCACCAGTTCATTGTCAAAAATGGGGGTGAAGCTTTGGCCATTGTTGGTAGTATGCCATAATCCTCCTGTTGCATAAGCAACATAAAATTCTGTTGGGTCATTCGGATTTACCTCGATATCATCAATCCTTCCGCTCATCACGGTCGGGCCGATGTTTCGGAAGGAGACTTCCTTTAGATTGCTTGATGCTGCTTTTTTTGCCTTTGCTTCAAGGCTTGCCAGACGGGCATCTCCCGGTGTTGGAACCACTTGTGCCTGAACCATTGAAACCCAGCCCAACAGGGTCAGCAAGGCAAACGTGAATCTTGAGCCAACTTTATTGTGAAAACCTTTGGTGTGCATATCGTGCTATTTTGATAAATTTATACCTATGCAATATAGAAATTCTATGGTTATAACAAGGCGCTTGAATGCCAAGATGATGCTCTTATTTTTCTGTTTGTTTTCCATTTCCATGCAGGCCCAACCTTGGCTCAGTTATAAGCTGACTCCAAGGGGCGATACCATCAACCGGCTTGATCAGCAAAAAATGAAGCAAGGCCCTTGGGTACTTCGGTTTGAAACCCTGCGTGGAGAGCCGGGATGTGAGGAAGAGGGGTATTTTTTGGATGATAAAAAAGACGGGGCCTGGAGGCGTTATAGCCTGATGGGTGATCTGATTGCCAGGGAAAATTACAAAGGTGGATACCGTGATGGAAAGCAACAATATTTCACGCAACTTGGAGACATATTGAGGGAAGAAAGCTACAAGGCTGTTGATCCTAAAAATCCTTATGACACCATCATTGTGCCCGACCTGGATCATCCAGACAGGATGGTGGAAAAAGTGATAAAACATGAAGGGGCTGAAGTGAAGAATGGCACCTGGACCTATTACAGCCCCTCTACCGGGGACGTTGTAAAAACAGAAAAATTTGTATTTGGTCAACTTGAGAAAAAAGGGCTACAACCAACTCTTCCAAAGATCGGCCCTGTAAAAGATACCAGTGCGGCACCGGTTAAAAAACAGCTTCCCAAGGAAGTACAGGAATACGAGAAAACAAAAAAGAAAGGGAAGGGGTGATTCCCCTTCCCTTAATCAATACTGGTCAGATACAATTTATTTGCTGTTCGCCCTGATCACATTCAACGCACCGCCAGCCTTGAACCAGTCAATCTGTTGGGCATTGTAGCTGTGGTTCGCCTCAATTGTTTCAGCAGTTCCATCAGCATGGTTGAGGACCACTTGCAATGATTGACCTGGAGTGAATGAAGTCAGTCCAACAATATCAATGTTGTCATCTTCTTGGATCTTGTTGTAATCTTCCTTGTTGGCAAAGGTCAATGCGAGCATGCCTTGCTTTTTGAGGTTGGTTTCATGGATCCTTGCAAATGATTTTACCATCACCACTTTTACGCCGAGATGACGGGGTTCCATGGCTGCATGTTCCCTCGAAGAACCTTCGCCATAGTTCTCATCACCAATAACGATTGTTCCAACATTTGCAGCTTTGTAAGCACGCTGTGTGTTAGGAACGGTTCCGTATTCGCCAGTGAGCTGGTTTTTAACGTTGTCTGTTTTCTCATTGAAGAAATTCTGTGCACCGATCAGCATGTTGTTGCTGATATTGTCCAGGTGTCCACGGAATTTCAACCATGGGCCAGCCATGGAGATATGGTCTGTGGTACACTTGCCTTTTGCTTTGATCAGGAGTTTCAGCCCTTTCAGGTCAGTTCCTTCCCATGCTGCAAAGGGGTAGAGGAGTTGAAGACGTTTGCTGTCTGGTTTCACGTTGATTTGAACGCCACTTCCATCTTCTGCAGGCGCCTGGTATCCTGCATCTTCCACATCAAATCCACGGGTAGGCAATTCATCACCACTTGGAGGATCAAGTTTCACTGCTTCACCTTTTTCATTGATAAGTGTATCTGTCAATGGATTGAAGGTAAGATCTCCGGCAATGGCCAATGCAGTTACAATTTCTGGGCTAGCCACAAAAGCCAGTGTATTGGGGTTGCCATCGGCACGTTTGGCAAAGTTCCTGTTGAAAGAATGCACGATGGTATTTCTCTCTTGTTTTTCAGCACCCATCCTGTCCCACATGCCGATGCAGGGTCCGCAGGCATTGGCAAATACCGTTGCACCGATTTCAGCGAAGGTATCCAGGAATCCGTCTCTTTCGATGGTATAACGCACAAGTTCGCTGCCTGGTGTGATGGTGAATTCAGCCTTGGTT
>JBJOOI010000119.1:0-5364 GCA_046051375.1 Bacteroidota bacterium
TATTTCAGGGACTGTTATATTGAGGGGTCTACAGATTTTATTTTTGGTGCAGCCACAGCTGTATTCATTAACTGTCAACTGCATAGCAAGAAGGACTCACACGTTACAGCAGCATCCACCAATGTTATCATTCCCTTTGGTTTTGTATTTTTTGATTGCACCCTTACGGCAGCAGAGGGTATCAACAAAGTTTCCCTGGGAAGGCCCTGGAGCCCTACTGCCAGCGTAACCTATATCCGTTGCTGGATGGACAAACATATTGTTCCTGACGGTTGGAACAACTGGAAGAATCCAGCCAATGAAGCCACCGCAAGGTATGCAGAATACAAGAGCATGGGGCCCGGCGCAACAGTGTCAAGCAGGGTCAGGTGGATGAAGCATCTCACCAATGAAGAACTCAAAAAATATACCATCGAAAACATATTGGGCCCCTGGGTACCTGAACCAAAGAAAAAATAACTGACAATGAAAAAGATTTTATCCAAGTGCAACATCTTGCTTTTAGCTGCAACCCTTGCATCTATGGGTGTTTCAGCACAGTACAATGCAGTAAAAAACAAGGTGCCTGTATTCAAAAAGGACACGGTTTCCATTTCAAGATTTGGTGCTGTTCCAGGAGGACTGCAGCTCAATACACTGGCCTTCTCCAATGCCATCGATGCACTGCATAAAAGAGGAGGTGGCGTTGTCCATGTTCCAAAAGGACTCTGGCTCACAGGGCCGATCGTGCTCAAAAGCAATATCAACCTGCATGTTGAGCAGGGTGCGATCCTTTTGTTTTCTGCTGATTTCAACCAGTACAAACTTGTTGAAGGCAACTGGGAAGGATTGAAGCAGATGCGCAACCAGTCTCCCATTTCAGCCACTGGAGCCACCAATGTAGCCATCACAGGCAAAGGAATCATTGATGGCAATGGCGCAGGATGGCGCCAGGTCAAAAAGGAAAAACTGACCGAAGGGCAATGGAAGAAATTACTGTCCAGTGGAGGGCTCCTCAGCGAAGACAAAAAAACATGGTACCCAACGGCATCCAATTTCAAGGGCAATAATGAAAAGAATCCAGGCGTGATCTCACCAGAGAAGACAGCTGCATACTACCAGTCGGTCAAGGATTTCTTGCGTCCCAACATGATTGTATTTACATCTTGTAAAAATGTATTGTGGGAAGGCGTGACCTTCCAGAACTCTGCTGCATGGTGCCTTCATCCTTTGATGTGTGATAATTTGATTGTTCGCGACATCAAGGTAAAGAATCCCTGGTTCGCCCAGAATGGTGATGGTATTGATGTTGAGAGTTGTAACAATGTGTTGATTGAAAACTCCATCTTTGATGTGGGCGATGATGCGCTTTGCATGAAGAGCGGAAGGGATGAGGCAGGAAGACAAAGAGGGATGCCCACCCAAAATGTTACCATCCGCGGCTGCACTGTATATTCAGCCCACGGAGGGTTCGTGATCGGGAGTGAGATGAGTGGCGGCGTAAGGAATATTGATGTGACGAATTGTAGCTTTATTGGTACGGATATTGGCCTGAGGTTCAAAACCACCAGGGGCCGTGGTGGCGTAGTGGAGAACATCAATATCAGCGATATTGTGATGAAAGATATTCCCGGAGAGGCCATTCTGTTTGACATGTATTATATGTCAAAAGATCCCGTGCCCGTCTTTGGTGAGAAACAAGACATGCCGGTGATTGAAAGAAAACCCCTCGACATTACCACACCTTCTTTCAGGAATTTCAAGATCAGCAGGGTATACTGTGATGGGGCTGAAAAGGCCATCTTCATTCGCGGCCTTCCTGAAATGCAGATCTCCAATATTCACCTGAAAGACATGGCCTTTAGTGCCAACAAGGGTATTGAAATCCAAGAGGCCAATGGCATTACCCTTTCCAACATCGATCTCAAATTAAAGGATTCCACTACAACCATCAAGGTGCAGCAAAGCACTGGAGTCAGCACAAATGGCATCCGTGCCAATGCCTTTCACAGCAAGCCGCTCAGTCAATCCCTTTCACAAACAGCCATGCGCATGTGGCCGGATTCCTTCATGCTTCCTGGCGACAAATATCCCAAATGGCGCTATGATCAAGGGGTCATCCTGAAAGGCATGGATGATGTCTGGAATGCTACAGGAGACAGGACCTGGTTCAATTATATCCAAAAGTCCATGGACTATTATGTAGGAGAGGATGGGTCCATCAAAGGATACAAGAAGGATGAATACAATATTGACCATGTCAACAACGGAAAAATTTTGTTGATGCTTTACCAGGTAACAGGAAAAGAAAAGTACAGGAAAGCGGCGCAATTGCTTCGTGAACAACTCCTCACACATCCACGCACCAAGGAAGGTGGGTTCTGGCACAAGAAAATCTATCCCACACAAATGTGGTTGGACGGTTTATACATGGGCCAACCATTCATGGCAGAATATGCAAAACTTTTTCATGAAGACAAGGCCTTTGATGATATCGTCCTGCAGTTTCGCTTGATGGAAAAATATGCCAGGGATCCCAAAACCGGATTGTTGTATCACGCTTGGGATGAAAGCCGCGAACAAAAATGGGCCAATAAAACAACTGGCACATCATCTTATTTTTGGGGAAGAAGCCTGGGTTGGTTTGGCATGGCACTGGTAGATGTTTTGGATTATTTTCCAGTCAACCATCCCGGAAGAAAAGAACTGATTGCCATCCTCGATCGCTTTGCTGCGGCGGTAACAAAAGTGCAGGATCCTGCTACAGGGCTTTGGTATGATATCGTTGACCGCAAAGACCAAAAGCCGAATTATCCGGAGTCTTCAGGTTCCAGCATGCTTACCTATACACTGGCAAAAGCAAGCAGGTTGGGTTATGTGGCTGAAAAATACCACGCAGTTGCAGAGCGTGGATACGCAGGCATCAAAGATCATTTTGTAGTGGATTCTGCCGGAGGCATTCACCTGAGGGGAACAGTAACCGTTTCCGGTCTTGGTGGAAATCCATACCGCGACGGAAGTTTCGCTTATTACATGTCTGAGCCCGTCATCACCAATGATCCCAAAGGAATGGGAGCCTTTATCCAATGTGCTGCAGAGATGGAGTATGGAGCAACCAGGAATAACGCAAAAGGAAAGAAAGTATACCTCGACAATTATTTCAACAACGAGTGGAGAAAAGATGCCACTGGTAAGGATGTGAAATGGCACTATGTTTGGGATGAACGCGACAATGGTGGTTATTCCATGTTTGGCAAATTGTTCCAGCAGCACGGTGCAACAACAGTCCTTTCCTCTGAAAGGCCCACTGCTGAAGTATTGAAGGATGCCAATGTTTTCATCATGGTTGATCCTGATACACAGAAAGAAACGCCAACACCCAATTACATGACCCTTGAAGATGCAACAGCCATCAAAAACTGGGTGGCCAATGGCGGAGTGCTGGTCATTTTGGGGAACGACTCATCCAACAATGAAATCAAGAAATTCAACATCCTGCCCAAAATGTTTGGCATCGAATTCAATGAGGATTTTTTCAACCCGGTACTGAAAGACCAGTTTGAAATGGGCGCTGTCATCACACCAGATGATTCACCGATTTTTGGCAGCAGCAAAAAACTGTTCATCAAGGAATTGAGTACACTCAAGCTGTCTGCTCCTGCAACAGCCATTGCCACCAAGAATGGGTCCAATATCATGGCCATTTCCAGTTTCGGAAAGGGAAAGGTTTTTGTTTTGGGCGATCCCTGGATTTACAATGAATACCTTGATGGGCGCAGGCTGCCATCTGATTTTCAGAACTATCCAGCTGCAATGGCATTGGTTGATTGGTTGCTGAAGCAAGCAAAATAAGGGGTCTATGCAGAAATGTTTAATGATCTTGTATTGTTTATTGACCGCTTTTGCGGGTCAGGCCAACCCTGAAAGGATCATCGTTTCTCAGGATGGAAAAGGCCAGTTCAAGACCATACAGGCTGCATTGAACAGCCTTCCAAAGCAGGGTGCTGAACCTGTTGTGATATTCATCAAAAAGGGAGTCTACAACGAAAAATTATACATTGAAAAATCTCATGTTACCCTTGAGGGGGAAAACAGGAGCAACACAATCATCATCGCTTCCATTGCCCGGGACGAATGGCGCTGTGAGCATCCTGATGACTGGGGTGTAGCCACCATGAACATTGGTGCAACAGACATCACCCTCAAACACCTCACAGTTACCAACAGTTTCGGATTTGATTTCAAACCAACAACCATCAATTGCGCCTCAGATACTACGGCAAACAAGCAGCGGGTATTGCGCAAGGATGGCCACCAGATGGCCCTTCGCGCCATGAATGGTGCTACGCGCCTCAGTGCCATTGATTGTCATTTCAGGGCCTTTGGCGGAGATACGGTCAGCCCCTGGGACATAGACATTGGCCTCTGGTATTTCAAGGATTGCACCATGGAAGGCGGCGTTGATTTTTATTGCCCAAGGGGATGGGCATGGGCAGAAAACTGCACCTTCATCACCCTTACCGGACCTGCCGCCATCTGGCACGATGGATCAAAACATGAGGATTCAAAAACGGTGCTCAAAGATTGCAAGTTTATTGGTTATGATGGTTTTTCATTGGGTAGATACCACAAGGATGCTCAGTTTTACCTGATCGATTGCAACTTTGGTGCCAACATGAAAGACCAGGACATTTACCTGGTGCCTACCACCAATACCATACAGTGGGGAAGGAGAATTTATTACGCTGGATGTCACAAGCAGGACGGAAAGGATTTTGCGTGGTTTAAGGATAATCTTCCAGCAAGCATCACCAAAAAAAATATTACCATCGCATGGGTTTTCGGCGAAAAATGGAATCCCCAAAAAACGGAAGAATGATGAAATTGAAACGCAGTATTTTACAAGAGATTGAAGGGGTAGACAATCTGATTCTCCCCACCAAAGAGCAGCTCCTCTATCCTGAAAAAGTCTTGCAGTTTGGAACAGGTGTATTATTGAGGGGCTTGCCAGACCAGTACATCAGTGAAGCCAACCGGGCAGGAAAATTCCGTGGACGTGTGGTGGTGGTCAAGTCTACCCAGCAGGGAACAACCGATGATTTTGCTGATCAGGATGGACTGTATACGCTTTGCGTGAAAGGTATTGATAATGGAAAACTGGTCAACCAGGCCTATGTCAATGCATCCATCAGCAGGGTGCTTTCAGCTACAGAAGACTGGGCTTCGATACTTGCGTTTGCAAAGTCTGAAGAGCTCTCTGTCGTTACCTCCAATACCACAGAGGTAGGTATTGTTTATACCGAAGAAAATATCTTGGATGGTGTTCCATCTTCATTCCCTGGAAAGCTTTTGGCTATTTTGCATACAAGGTTTGTCCATTACAAT
>JBJOOI010000120.1:0-5289 GCA_046051375.1 Bacteroidota bacterium
CCAACCGAAATCTGGGACCTCTTGCAGTACGATTATTTGGCCAGATGGATGGATGCATCAGAAAGGGAACAGCTTCGTGTAGTTATTGCAAAAGTGACGCATAAACGCATTTCCAATTTTTTGCATGTTCCGGATCATTTCATGATCAACAATCATGAAGAGTTTGGCATGGAATATATCCGATTGATGTTGTTGATTGAAGGCCTTCCCGGATTTGATCAGCAACTTTTCAATGCCAGTGTACACAAGGTGCGTTCCATGTTAGACTGGTTTTTATCGAAAGACGGCATGTGTTACGAGTCGATCAAGGGCTGGTTGAATGTTTCAGCATTTGTTGCAGTTGGGCTGCGCGATCGGAATCTTTTGAAGCATGACCACCTCAGAGCGAAGATGCGGTATTTTCAGGCAGCACTCCGTTGGGAAAATGGAAAATGGAACATCCGGGACGAAATGCGTGCTTCTGCATTCCATGCTATTTGGATGATGCATTATTATCATCCTCAGGATAAATCAATAGACCTGCTTTATCAATCTACATTTTCAACACATTCTTTTCTCACGAACGCAAAAGACAAATGGCCTGACCCGGTTGGCATCTGCCAGGAGCTTTTATTGTTGTATGCAGACGATGGTATTTTGACTGATGGACATAAAATTGACTGGACCGATCAGAAAAATATTGATGCCTTGAAATTGCCATCGCTTTGGCAGGATGATCAACGCGGCTATGTAGATGTGCGTAATTCATGGCGAAAAGATGATCTTCATCTTCAATTCATGTGTAAGCAGGATTTCTTTTATGGCGGACACGAAGGCTCTGAGAACAACCGCCTTGTTTTATGGAAAGATGGGGTGAACTGGATCAAAGACAACGATATGCTGGCAGATAAAGCCAGTTTTTTACAAAACATGTTGACAGTAGACGGGAAGGGTCAACGCTGGCCTCCGGCACCGGGAAATTGGCTTGGTGTTGCAGCATCAAAAGACGGTCTGGTTGCAGCTGGTGACGGCCACATCGGCTATTCGTTCACTAAGGTGATGCAGATACATCCATTTTCGTTTCCATCGTCTAAAACGGGTTATCTGGCTCCTTTTGCTGAAGGAAATGTAGACATGAGCCGCGATATTCAGGTGGCTTTTCAGCCTTCCACCATCAAATATTATGATGGATATGGCCATACTGATTATGGCCCCTGGAGCGGAGAAACCCGCTTGATTGAAGGGTATAGAGACCATAACCCCATGCAACAGGCATTCAGAACCGTGCAGCTGGCCAAAGGAAAATACCCATATGTAATCATCGCTGATGACGCGAAAAAAGATGATTCAGCACATCATTTTTCTTTCAACCTATCGATGCCAACAGATGCTGTGCTTGTAGAAGCATTGACACCAGAAATTGTGTTTCAGCAAACCGATGCATCGCTCTTGCGCATGGGCGATATGCTGATTGGTAGAAATAATTTGTCGCGGGATCCTGTCACAGGAAAATATCTTCCACAAAAAGGCGATCCGCTTTGTTTGATAAGGGTATTGTGGAGAAATACGGATTATGGATTTCCTGTACCTCATTTGGAAGCCATGCAGGGACATATGGTTGTAACGATTCCTGCACATGCTGTATCACCTGAATTTCGGGTGTTGGTCTATCCGTTTAAATTCGGAGACCCAATGCCAGTGACCAATTGGATTACACCCCTCAAAGAGTTAGAGGTTAAGATTGGGAATCAGTTGGATACATTTTCATTTGCGCAGGCTGATGCCGGAAGAACAGTAATCTCCATGAAAAGAGACGGAAAGACCGTTTTGCGTTCTGGTGTTGTGCCTGCAAGACCGGATGCCATTCTTCATGGTGAAAAATTTGTTCCCAGTAATCTCCGTTATACCCGCATGGATGGTATGGTGCCCCGGTATCAATTCAAAGATACCATCGCCCTCTCGTTTCAGCCAACCGCACCAGACGTTTACATTGTATACACATTGGATGGAACGGAGCCAGGGCGGAATTCAAAACAATTGAATGGAAGACTGAAGATTGATCAGTCATGTACAGTCAAAGCAAGAACCTATGATCCGGCTTGGGTTCAGGGAGACCAGTTGAGTGATGTAGTAACCATCTTGTTTAGCAAGACAATTCCATTGCAACCATTGCCAACCGTGGCTACAAAGGTGCGTCAGGGTTTAGACCTGAAGGTATATGAGATTGACACAAAAATGTATGATGATAAAGGGTTTTTCAAGGCAGACCTGAACATGATGCCAGACCTGCGTAAATATGTGCCTTCCACCACTACAACGGTTTCTGAATTGCATCTACCGGTCATCACACCAACATCTCCATTTCTAGAACAGCGAAAAGGATTCTTTCAATTCAAAGGCGAGTTTTATGCTGACCAAACCGGCTTGTACCGATTCGACCTGCAATCATGCGGACCCATAACCTTGGATATTGGCGGGAGAGTCGTTATCGAGTCAACTGGTGTTTTTCATCAACAGGATACGCATCGCAAAGGGGAAATCGTTTTGGCCAAGGGATGGCATTCTTTTGAATTGGTTGTCTCTGATCCACTTTTCTGGAATGCCAATAGTTTGCCCCCTGCGCCATTACACCTGAAGGTAGCATTCAATGATGATCCGTATTCGGAGTTGAATCAAAAATACTTTAGAAGCGCGCAGAAAGCACAATCTACAACAAAAGAAGGCCCCCGCTGGATCCCTTCCGTTCCGCTTCAATCAGAAATGGTTGCCGGTTGTATGTTGAACATTTACAATCAGCCGGGTAAGCGAAGAATGCCTGATTATCTGGACGTGGATCAGCAAAAGCCATTCTTTACTGGCATTGCAGAAAAGATCGAAAGTTCAACACAAAGAGAAACAGTGAGAAAATATGATGGTTACCTTTTCATCCCTGAAGATGGAAAATATCGTTTTCAGATGCCTTATAGGGTGGGCGAGAATGCCTGGTTGGGAAGTACACAGGCCAGTTGTATAAGTCAATTGCGGATTGGAGATCAAATTGTGTTGCAAAGGGGTGTACCGGGCAGAAATTTGGCAGGTGAGGAATGGTTGAAAAAAGGATGGCATAAGTTGTCTATTCGGTTGGGAACAGGTTCTCCTGAATGTGTGATGGTAACACCCGATAATCGAAAAATTTCCATTCTGGGTAGGTCACTCAAAATACCCGTTCAGGTGGTCATTGAACCAGAGCGGGAGGTCACTGGCAAGAATAGTTTTGAAATATATGACAGCTCTTTTGTCAAACTGCGTTTTAACGGATCATCTAATGCTGAGATCCGGTATACACTCAACGGCGATCAGCCCTTGATGTCGAGCAAGTTGTATAAAGATTCCATTTGGATAAGCAAAACATCTGTGTTGACCGCCACAGCATTTGAAAATGGTAAAGCCGTCGCTGCACCAGCAGCCATGTTTTTCAATAAAGTAATCCGACCCCAGGAAGGATCATTGGGCAGGATTGACTTTGCGCTTCCTGCTGCAGCACAAGAAGCCACCTATTCACTTTGGTTGGGTAATCATGTCAAACGTGTACCATTCAATAAAGACAGCGTGTTGAACATGCCCAAGATTGAAGCCAGTTTACTCTATGTGGACATAAATGTTGCAAGAGGTGGTGGGCCTAAACCAGGTTTCAAGTTGCAGCAGATCAAGTTGAGGGAAAATGCCATCACGGTGGCTTTATGGTTCAGGACTTTTGAACAAACTGGAAAGATCTTTGGCAAGGATGGTATTTCTGCATTTGGAAAGTCTTATCGAACAGTTTCCTGTTCAATGAATAATGGCAGGATAACGGCCTCACCCGGCGGTCTGGGAGGAGGAAAGATCGAACCTGGAAAATGGTATTTTCTTGTGTTTTCTGTGAATGAAAAAGAATCGCATCTTTATTTGGATGGGGTAGAGATTGCCGCTGGATTAGGATCCAAAGAAGTCAGTACTGATGCATTGGATTTCTTCCAGGGACATCACGCAGAAGTGAAAGCAGTAGAGGTATTCGACCGGATATTGAATGCCAGAGATGTGAAGTACCTGTATAGATAATACTGAAGGAAAATTCAATTTTGTTTCCCTATTTTAGCGATATGGGAAGTGTTAATCTCTTTCAGCTTGCAACTCATCTGGGTTTGTCTAAGTCCACGGTTTCGAGGGCTTTGAAAGACAGCTATGATATCAGTGCGGCAACAAAGGAAAGAGTGCTTGCTGCCGCAAAAGAGTTGAATTATCAGCCAAATCCATATGCCAGCAGTTTAAAGCAACATTTCAGTAAAACGATAGCATTGGTTATTCCTCAGGTGGAGAATAATTTTTTTTCCATGGTGGTCAAAGGAATCCAGGCAGAAGCACACCAACGGAACTATCATCTATTGCTGTATTTGTCAGATGATGATCCACAGCGTGAAAAAAATATTTTTCATTTGCTCGAGAATGGTCGGGTAGATGGAGTAATCACATCAACGGTTTGCTTGGACAATGATGTTCAACACATAAAAGATTTTAAGGATAAAGGAAGGCCTGTTGTCTTTATTGATCGAGTTTGTTGCAGCATACCATCAACCCGTATCACCACTGATGATGTTGACAGTGCTTTCCGAGCTACTGAATTATTGATTCAAAAAGGCTGTAAGCGGATTTCCTATATGTATGTATTGAGGGATTTTTCTATAGGGAAAAGAAGATTTGAAGGGTACTTGAAAGCATTGGCAAAGCACAATATACCATACGATGATTCATTGGTGGTGTATGGCTCACAGGATTATGATGAAAACTATCGCTCAATCAGGGAACTGATGACAAGAGATGTCAGGCCTGATGGCATCTTATCCCCTGTGGAAAAAATGGCCATCACCAGTTACTATGTTTGCAACGAGTTGAAAATTAATATTCCTGATGACATCAAGGTGATCAGTTATTCTAATTTGTCTTTTGCATCATTACTGGCACCGGCCTTATCAACAGTAGTTCCTCCTGCATTTGAAATCGGAGAAATGGCGGCAAGGTATTTATTCAATTCATTTGAGAACCGAAGATTCATTTTGCAGGATGAAGAGCTGATTATTCCTGCCATCATCCAGGAGCGTGCATCAACTGCAAACGATTGATTTTTCGAAACCGGTTCCGCTAAAATAGATCATCAATCCTTAACAAGCAATGGTTTTAATGTATAGATTGAATATTGTTCGTATTAAATGACGATTAATATTTTTTTTACAATAAGCCATTTGAATCTTATGTTCAATTTTTTCTTAGCACGGAGGAATAAATGTTTACGAAGAG
>JBJOOI010000121.1:0-5272 GCA_046051375.1 Bacteroidota bacterium
ATTTAAGTATTGAAGTTAATCAAAGAAAAACAAAAAGATGCAACTAGCCTAACTCACTGATAGACAAAGAAAAAGCCATCATTTCTGATGGCTTTTCTAGTGTGGCTCCCCTTTCTGGACTTGAACCAATAAGATTGGATTCAGATTGATAATGTAAAATCCATCAATCTACTCACTCATTGAAAGTAGAACCTCTTTGATCTTAATTTTTAATAATGGGATATCATCTACAATAATTTGCCAAATGAGTCTACTGTCTATTCCAAAATACTCATGCACAAGAACATGTCTTAGGCCTGTTATTTGCCGCCATTGAATTTCACTAAACTTTTCTTTCGTCTCACCACTTATATAATTAGCAGCTTCTCCAATGATTTCTATTTGTTTAACCGATGCAAATCGCATCATGGAATTTTGCAAGAACGTATCGAGGTTTGAACCTGCTGTATAGTTTTCAAGTTCTTCGATTGATTCCAAGATATGTGCAAGTCGTTGCTTATCACCAATCTTACCTTTCATAAATGAGCTTTTTGTCATTGTTGATGAAAGGAAGGAGATGCTTGGATATTGAATCGCTTGAAACCAAATCTATTTTTTTATGAAGCTTATCTTCAAGATCAATTTTCATTTTGACAAATCCAAGTCCAATGTGTTTTGTGTAGTCAAGTTCAACCAGGATGTCTACATCGCTGTCGTCAAGTGCATCTTCACGGGAGAATGATCCAAATAAAAAAGCCTTCAAAACTGGAGTGTTCCGAAAATAATCGCTAATGGTTTTTATTTCCTCGTTTGAAAGTTTCACTTTTTAAAATTAACCATTTTTATCAATGATCGTTCTGACAAATAATCTGTTAGTTTTCATTAAAACGGTTTGGCAATTTGTATGTTTTGCTCATTTGAAGAATAACTTGTTGCGATAAAATTGCATCTAGGAGGTCTTTAGTTAGCTAATTTTATTGCACAATCGCTTCAAAATAAAAAAGCAGCTATGAGTTTTAAATTCATAACTGCTTGATTTTTAGCTCCTCAGACTGGACTTGAACCAGTGACCCTCTGATTAACAGTCAGATGCTCTAACCAACTGAGCTACTGAGGAGTTTCCCTAATGGGGTTGCAAAAATAGGGATTTTCCTGTTTTTCAAAAACAAAAAATAGCGTTCCGGGGTAAAAATTTCAGAAAGCCCCTTACCGAACCATATTTTGTGTTTGCATATGCTTGAAACAGCACCTTGCTATACCACTTATGCCTTTTTTAATGGTCCCAACCACCCTTAAGAACACATATTTTCAGGTTATAGCGCTATTTTAGCCCTATCATGCCACACATGCCCATAGACGTGCAGCCTCTTCATCTCCAAAATGACCTTGTTCAGCTGATTCCGCTGGCTGAATCTCATTTTGAGGAGTTGTATGCAGTGGCATCAGACCCATTGATCTGGGAGCAGCATCCCAATCCTGACCGCTACCAAAGACCGGTTTTTTCGAATTATTTTACCGGAGCCATTGAATCCAAGGGGGCTTTCCTGATCCGCGACATCATCTCGGGTGTTGCCATCGGCTCCTCCAGGTTTTATGACCATGAACCGGAACATCGCCGGATCAAAATAGGCTATACATTCTTTTCCCGTTCATGCTGGGGAAAGCCTTTCAATCAACAGGTAAAGCGTTTGATGTTGGGGTATGCCTTTACTTTTGTTGATGCCATAATCTTCCATGTAGGCGCTTCCAACATCCGTTCCCAAAAAGCCATGGAGAAATTAGGCGCCGTCAAAATAGGAGAGGAGGAAGTGGCGTATTTTGGGGAAGCCTCTCGGTGGAATTTTGTTTATGAAATCAGAAAAGCAACAGAAATTTAAACCCTCATCTTATTGACTTACAATGTATTAAAACAATAAATTGAAGAGTTTAGGTGTTTTAATTATATAAATACGGTTGTTTCTCAACCAAAATGGTGAAATAATTATATTGATTCAAATCGGCTATCTTTGTAAGACCAAATATTTCATGAAAGATGACATACAAAATATCCTTTCTGGAAAGAGCCAAGTTAAGCATCACCATCTTATCCAAACAACCTGCAGTTACCTTAAAGGAAGCCAAGGCGCAGGCACAATGGCTGAAGACCAGCAGCAGCTCAAAGAACAAGAAGCAGAGAAAATAATTCAATTTGCTGACGATCACAATCTTTGGGTCGAAAGTATAAATTTAGACAATTACGTTTCGCAAGGTGCTGAGCAAAAGGTCTATCTTAAAGACGGCACCACTGTTCTAAAATTGAATGATGCTATTTATTACGCATCTTGGATTGATTATTTTCACAACTTATTGCTTAACAATTTATTTTTCCCAGATACCGCATATAATTTATTGGGCTTCTATAATGATCAAGGTGTGATTTATGCAGTAGTTGAACAACCTTTTGTTAAAGCGTCTGAAAGAACAGATTTAAATATTGTAAAAACATTCTTAGAGAATAACGGCTTCCGAAATACAAAGAACCACGACTACTATAATGAGGAGCTTTGTTTGATCTTAGAAGACCTTCACGATGAAAATGTACTTACCCAAAATGGTATGCTATACTTTATTGATACTGTGTTTTATATTGTCACCCCCAAATGATAGGTGATTGTTTAAAGGGGATGTTAGGGAGAATAACTCGGGTTTTATTTAGCTTTTTTGGATTCAGCTTTTTTAGCATTTTCCGCCACCCTGAACTTCACAATCGAGGCAATCAATTGTTTTGGAATTTTTGCACTGTGAGGAATTTGAATGGTTCCTTTCGATGTGGTATACCCCTTTAATTCATCTGCAAATTTCACAATGGTTGCCGCCATAGGATAGATGCCATAATGCTTTTCATGGCTGGCAATATAAATCAACATCCCATTGAGTTTATAAGCCGGCATCCCATAGCTGATGCATTCTGTTGCCGTTGGAGCATTTTTCAGGATGATTTCTCTTAAGGCTAAAAACCCCTCCCTTTTTTCCTCAGGAATATTGCTGATGTATTCTTCAACAGTACTAGCCTTGTTCATTATTGAATTATTTATTCAAGTTCATCCAGCATCCGAATTGCATCCATCTCCCGGGCATGATGGATCCAAGCAGATCTGAATAGGCAACATCAGTGAGATTATCAACTTGGAGCATCAACCCTGCTTTTTTCTTGAACAGGTATTTTTCGATGCGGAGGTTGACCGTGAAATACTCCGGACTGATCCTGGCATTGATGGCATTTGCGGCCTGTGTGTTCCTCTTTTTATAGACCGTTCCCATTGAAACAGCGCCAAACTTATTCGATATCCTCATGTTGGAATTCCAGAGCAACCTGGCATGTGAGGAAAGGTAAAACGATGGCAGGGAATTACCCTTGCCGGTAGATTTGAGAACAGTGATTCCGCTGTTCCACGTCAGTTTTGTTTCCTTCCCCCAATGGTGATCGCCACTCAGATCAAGTTCAGCGCCCCTGGTATCAACATTGGCAATATTGCTGGCCAATGCATAAGTGCCTGTAGGGATCAGGTTGGGCCTGAGTGGAATGTCTGCATACATTGTGGGGACCCAATCGATGAGTGATGATTGATTGCGTTGAAAGACTGTAGCATGGACCTGAACGGGTTTGTCCAGGAACATGTCTGCACCGATTTCCATGTTCAGGCTTCTTTCCGCTTCCAGGGCCGGATTGCCGATGCTTCCACCAGTAACCAAGGGCTTGTTGTAATTGTTGTACCGTTCTGTAAAATCAGCATCCCTGATGCCTTTGCTGATGCTTGCCCTCAGGGTTGCCAGAGCGCCGGTATACGCAAGATTGAGTTGGGGGATCAATGCCCATTTGTAGCTTTGGTCCCAGTCTGCCCGGATGCCTTCGGTCAAAAACAATTTGTTGAATAATTGGTGTTGAAGGTTGGCATAGATCCCGGTATGCAAATGTTTGTGGTTGCCCCTGTCGTTTGAAGCGATCTGTTTGTTGAACACTTGCATCCCTGAGGTGAATTTCGCTTGTTGCCATTTGAAACGAACTGTATGGCGCAGGTCTGCATTGAAAAGATTTGTGTTGTTTTGGTTGGGGATGGAAACAGGGCGGAATGCATATATATCTTTTAGTTGCCTTGCATTGGCCAGGATGCTGAAGGTTGACTTTTCGCTTGTTCTGGTCAGTGCCAGTTGCTGCCAGGTGGAGCTCACTTTTTCCCTTGCCGTATCGCTCAAAAAGCTGGTATAAAAGTTCTGTGCGTTGAAGTCTCGCCTGTCTGCTGCTGCCCTCACCATCAATCGCCATGCATCATTCAATTTTCTTGCATAGCTGATGTTTGCCAGATCGTTGTCAAAATAACCGGTGGTTCCCCGCATCTGCATGCCCTTCGCCTTGTTCTGTTGCAGGCCGCCAGAGACATATGATTTTTTATTGCTGGATGAAAGGGCAATTCTTCCATTGAACAATCCGTATTGTCCGCCCTGTATTGATGCGGCTGCTGATTTGTTTTTAGATTCGAAGTTGTGGGTGAAGGCCTTGGTGATCACATGGACGACACCTCCCACAGCGTCTGGGCCGAAAATGGCTGCTGCAGCACCTTTGATGACTTCGATCCTTTCAATCTCTTCTGGGTGAATGGGAAAGTAAGCATTGAAATGCCCTGTCAACGGCTCATTGGCACGCATCCCATCAATCACCACCAGCACCTGCTGAAAGGTTCCACCCCTGATGATCAGGTCGCTTTGGGAACCCTGAGGGCCGCGCTGTTGCACTTCAATCCCTGGTACAAAACGAAGCAGTTCATCCAATGAATTGGCAGGGATGTTTTTGATGTCATCCTTGGTAAGGACGGAAATATTTCTGCCCGTTTCCCTGATTCTTTTTTGCTGTAGGGAGGATGAAATCATCACCGGATCAAGTTCGGGAACCTGAGAAAATGAACTGTTGGAAATCACTACCATCAAGCTCAACAAAATCAGTATTCTTTTCATCACGCTGTCTTAATAATTTTTAAAAACCAACATATATACCATCTTCCCGCATTTCAATGGGGTAAGTTTTCATGTTATAGCCTTCTCCGGTAACATTGTATCCATTGCGCAGCGCGAACTTGAAGCGATGGAGCGGGCAAACTGCATTGCCCTGGGCATCGATATACCCCATCACCATTTTGGCGCCGGCATGTGGGCATTTGGCTTGAAAGCCATAGAGTTGATCTTTGTGGCGGGCGATGCAAATCGTGCGTTCACCGATTTCAGCCTGAACGATATCGTATTTTCCGAATCCAAGCTGTTC
>JBJOOI010000122.1:0-5267 GCA_046051375.1 Bacteroidota bacterium
GGGTAAGCTCTTTTCCTCAAGAAAGCTGTGTCCTGTGTAAACATGAAATGTTCCCAGAAATGCTGGCTCAACCAGGCGCTGCCTGGACGGTGCAATCTCCAGCGGCTTGATCCACCCATGATATTGTTGGTACTGTAAGCAACCCAACCCACATTGGTTTTGAGAACAGAATCCGTGCTAGTTTTCTGTACCCTTCCCAGGTTTTCAACCCAGTCCAGCATGGGCATGTGAACCTCAGGCAGATTTGTTACCTCCGCCAACCAGTAGTTCATCTGGATGTTGATGTTGGTGGTGTATTGTGAGTACCAGGCCGGCTTAACTTCATTGTTCCACAAGCCCTGCAAATTGGCGGGCAAACCACCGATTCTCGATGAGCTGATCAACAGGTATCTTCCATATTGAAAAAGAAGTGCTTCAATGCCATTGTCCTTCGTGGCTTTGTTGTAGGCCAACAAACGCTGATCGGTAGAAAGGGGAACTGGGGCTCCTAAATCAAGTTTAACACGGTTGAACAACTTGCTAAAATCATTGGTATGCCTTGCCCTCAAAACTTTGTAAGGCTGTTTAGAAACATTGACCAATCTTGCGTTGAGCATTTCAAGGGGCAATTCACCAAACACATCCCTCACATTGAATTTTTTGAAAGAGGTGATGGCAGACATATACACCAATACCGTGTCTGCATTGGAGACAACAATGGAACTGTCGGTATTGCTGCGTTTTCCACCCTTTGCATTGACAATGGCCTTAGCCATATACTCCATGCCATTCTCAGGGAGTTTGCCCCTGAACGAAATGGAGTTGGATGTGACAGCAGTCTGACTGGTGCGGGTATCTTTTAATAAAATCTCCATGTTCACTGACGATTTTTTATCAGCAGTAATCATCATGATCAGTGCTTGATCAGGCTGACTCACAAAGTATTCCCTCTTGAACCGAACGGAATGGTGCTGATAAGAAATGGTATGCATGGCATCACTGAGAGAAAGACTCCTCTTATAATCACGAGTATTTTCATGACCAAAATCGAAAATGATGTTACCAAAAGGCTGATAAAACCCAACCAGATCCGGTGTGCCCGTAACAAGAGAATTTTCATTGAATTGAATTCTTTCCTTTCCGGTCTGACCAAATACCATGGCCCCTAGTGTACCATTTCCCAGAGGCAATGCTTCCAACCAAGTTGAGGCAGGTTGTTTGAACCAGATCTCATTCCCACCATGCGATTGGGGATTTGTCATCCCAGGCACTTGTGCTTGGATGGTATTGCTGCTAAAGATCAATGTTACAATGAACATTACATTTTGCAATGATTTTCTGTATAAATGCTTCATTATTGAACTGCTTTATTGTCTGAATAGATAATGTTTACAGGCCCCAACAATCCAGCGGGTTTCAGGGGGCTATCCTGCTTGTAGTAATACCAGAGCGTGAATGCTTTCCTTCCCTGTGAAGGACGTGGCTCATTCCTGATGAACCAGTCAGGAAAAGATTTCATGGGTCTTCCTGCATTGCCAAAGTCTTTTCGATCAGCACCCCACTCAAAATCTGCAGGCTCTTGCTCATCCCCAATCAGGCGGTTTGCCCAATTGTTGGTGACAGCTATTTTCAATTCATGTTCACCCGATGCAACCAGGAATGAAATATCATACTGATAAGGTGGATACCATTTCACCCCCAGGTCTTTCCCGTCAAGGGTTACCTGAACAATATCATGCAACTCACCAAGATCCAGCATTACTGTTTTGCCCTGATGCTTTCCACTGTTTTCAAAAACAAATTTCTTGCTATAGGTTGCAGTGCCTGCAAAATACTTGATACGATTCTCAGCATGTGTACCGAAATACTGCAAATCATCCATTGCAATATTGAAACTGCTGTCCATCTTGGGTTTCATCAGCAGGCTCCATTTTCCTATCAGTGGTTGCAATGTTTTGGGTGCTGCAAGATGCATGGCTTCCAGCTGACTGGATGGCATGGGGCGCTTGGAGATCAAGGCTGCTGACTTTTTCCTGAAAACAATAAAAATGGATTGATAGGGATTGAGCTTCATTGGAAGCATTGTTCCATTTTCGTCAACTGACCAATGGGCAGCATCCTTTATGCTCCCGTCTTCAGCCTGCCAATACTCTGGCTGAAGCCCTGTCTGTTGCAGGAATAAATCAAAATACTCTGTCCGGTTTTGATTGTTAGACACGTGGTAAATATCCCCCATCGCACCAACCCGATGAACCACTTTGATGGCAGCTGTTGAATCTGCATTCGTAATTTCGTAATCTTTGATGGGATGAAAATCTTTCTCAGCTTGTTTTATATCAACATAGACCTTCCCTTTGCCAAATACTGAAACTCCTTCTTCTCTCCAGATCATGCGCGCCAATGACTTTACCCTCAGATCGTTTTCGGCCCAGTTGTGCAGCCCCAAAGAAGCAGTAGGAGCCTTTCCTACAACCACTGCACCCTCGTTGACCAAAGCCGCAATCTTTTCTAATACTTCGACTTCAATATTATCCTGGGCTGGCAATTTTAAAAATGGATAGGTTCTGCCTGAAGGCAATTGAATCTTACCATTGACCACCTTTATTTCCTGGCTGATAAAATCCCTCATGGAAATGGCATCTGTATTGTAGCCATTAGATTTTCCAAGACAGAGATAGTCCACTTTCTGTTGCCCGTATTGCAAGAGGGCCTGGGTTCTTGTCAAATAATTGAAAAAAGCTTTTCCCGGTTCAAACCAGGTTTGAAAGCGACTGAAATGTGTGCCCCACCAGCCCATCCCCATGCCAGGCTGGTATTTGTCATCAAAGGGTTGATGAACCCAGGTATGCAAAACCAATCGGTTTACTCCTGCCGCAAATCCTGAATTAACAGTCTGCATTAAAAATGCAGGATCCTCTGTGTATTGGCTCAATCCAGGTGCTCCAGTAAACGCTTCTGCGCCTACGAGATGTTTACCCGCGGCCCTTGCAGCAGCCCCGATATTGGCATTGATCCCTCCCCGGCTGGTCCAAAATTCTCCCATGGGAAGATCAGCCAATGCAGCGCCTTCCACATCATCAAAAGGTCCGCCATAGGCTTCAAACTGCAATTCCATTCCCAGACCATTGATCATCGACTTGCCGATTTTCCAACCGTTGTCAAAAAACAAGCGATTCACAACATCATTGAAATCCCATTTAAATCGCTTTGTTTCGTTTTCCGAATTCAAAACGGGCATTGAATTTTGACTGGACTTGGACCCGAGTGTAAACAAAAACGGTACAGGATCATAACCCTTGATTTGTTTGAATGCATCCCTGAAACCGGCTGTCCAGTTTTGGCCTCCGGCCTCGTAAGAGTCAATCAATACATGTTTGAAAGTATTGCCCAAATATGGCTGCAGGTGTTTTTTCATAGGATCAAAAACCGTATTCCAATGAAACCTGTTAAGGGCCGCATCCATCTTATCAACTTCCAAAGACTTGCCGATGATGTCATCAGGCAAGGGATGAGGATTGGCCATGGTGGGCGCATGCCCCATGCGATAAACATACCATTTGCCAGCGGGAAATTTCCAGTTCAACATGCCCGTGCTATCCATTTGATGAGTAAGCTCAATAGCTTGATTTGACTGTAATACGGATGCCTGAGGATAAGCAATGACGGCAATGTCCTTGTAAAAACTTGCCTGGGCATTGTTGGCACCCCATCCTTTGTAAATGGGCAATTCAGGCTTTACAAGTCTCAAAGATTTATCTTCTCCGCCAACAACTTCCTGCACAGTCCATACCAAGGTCTGCATGGCCTTGGGCTGATCCACCCAGGGTCCACCCGTAGTGGAATAGCCGGCGGTATTATGCAATCCCAATTCCAATCCAAGGCGTTTGGCCTCTGCGGCAGCATGCTTCATGGCATCCCAATACGCATCGCCACGGTATACCTGATCAGGCCAGGGATTGTTCAATATGGGTCGATGCGTTTCCTGTACAGCTGATGTAATATTGAAAATAGTTGCTCCTCCAATCCCCATGGCTTTCATTGCCTCCAGGTCTTTGGTGATGCCATACTTTGAAAAGTTCGGTCCCATCCAGTGCCACCAGACATAGGGGCGGCTGGATCCAGGTGGATGAAGAAAAAGATCTTCCAGACTTTGGGCCTTCACATTTGCCGACATTGCAATAGCCTTAAGAGGCACAGCAATGTTCATCGAATGTTTTCTTTTGTCGATGCCCATGGCGCCAAACAAATAAGTGGGCAAGCCTTTTTCAAGCAACAAACATGGGCGTTCCAGCTTGTCATCAAAACGGCTGCCATCTGCAGCATATACATCCTTGGAAAGCACCTTCGGATTTTTTGCTGGAGACCAGTCTATGCCATTCTTTGATGAAAACAACGCCAGCCCTCCACTGCTTCCGGTGAACTTTCCAATCACATCCCTCACAATCGCATAATTGGTTCCCTTGTGGTTCCAGATGAATGGATCTTCTGCAATCATCCATTCCTTGGCATTGGGATTTTGCTTATCCTCAAAAATTGGTTGGGAATGCTTGGTAAATGGCCCCATGATAGACTTTGAAAATGCTACGCCATACCTCACCCTTCCGCCACGATAGGTTCCGTTCTTCTCAACCTGTTTGTAAACAAGAATCGCACGTCCGTTTTGGTCTATCGTGATTGCAGGGTTGGAAACCATCATGGCATCATAAGCCGCTGAATCTTTGCTTACATCCAATACAGGCTTGTCAAACCGCTTCCACTCCCCTTCAGGATCATTGGCAACAGCAACACCGATGCGCTGGTTGTTTCGATAGTTGTACCAGGCTGGCGTATAATCAAATCCCTTCTTGATTTCAGCAGTGCCGGTAGCACCCATGTAGTAGAGATAATATTTTCCGTTATGGACAATGGCTGCAGGATTGTGCGTGCAAACCCCATCCCAGTATTGATTTCCCCTGGCTTTGAAAACAACCTTCAGGTGTTTGTAAGGCCCTTCAGGACGGTCAGCTCTTGCCAATGCAATTTCAGAGTGTGTAATCCAGGCACCATGCCCTTCAGACTTTGGCCAGCGGCTGTAGAACATATAATACTTTCCGTTCCCGGCCTTTATCACAGAACCACACCAGATGTTGTAGGCTGAATCAATGAAGCGGTTATTTTCAGGAACAGGTTGTGCCATGGATGAAAGATCAAGTTCATCCATGTTCATCAATTCTCCTTTTGCGTTCAATCGGGGCTGTTGTGCATTTGCATTCAACCCAATTGTTCCTACAAAAGCAAGGAACAGGAAA
>JBJOOI010000123.1:0-5250 GCA_046051375.1 Bacteroidota bacterium
CTACTGCAGGATCTTATATGCATGAGAACCTCTTAAGAGCAGCTGCTGTTGGGAACAGAAACAATACCAAAACCAATGAAGATGCCAGGGCAAGATACTATAGGATCGTAGGAACTGCTGCATCTACAGAATTGGGTGTAGCGGCAAGAAATGCTCCTATGCCTTTGGTGACATTTGAGGAGAACCTTTTGATTCTTGCCGAAGCAGGCTTGAGAACTGTAGGATTTGCTGAGGGACTTCTTCAGCTCAACAGGTTAAGAACTCATTTGAGAACCAACCTTGGTCTGGCTGCAGCACCTGCAACCGCGGGTACTATTTTGTACGATGCCTATGTTGCTGCTGATTTCAATCCTGGTGGAATTGAAAACAGGGGTACGCTTACCGCAGACAAGGCCTTGATGAGAGAAATCATTGAAGAACGCTATGTTTCATTGTATGGTACCATTCTTCCATTCAACGATGCAAGAAGGTTGCGCAAGACTGAAAACGATGTGAATGTTCCAATTCCCTTCACAACACCAACGGCTACCCAACATCCAGAAAGGGTGATTTATGCACAAAATGAAATCAATGCAAATCCTAAATTGCCCAAACCCATTCCTGATTTGTATATGAAAACACAAGTGAATCAATAAACTGTTTTATAATGATCAAGGCTCTCCAATTTTGGGAGCCTTGATTTTTTATTTGAGTACAACCAACATTTTTGGAATGAACAGAAGAATTATTTTCCTTTTGACGCTCGCGTTATTTCTGGGCGTTTTTGTTTTTGCGCAAAAAAAATCAACCGCAGATGGGCTGATTTCACAAAAAAATCAAGCAATTGCCAATCTTGATCTGCAATACGATTATTATAAAGAACGGGCATTTCAAATATGGAATTTTGCCGAGGTTGGATACAAGGAAGTAAAAAGTTCTTCATTGCTCAAGAAAACATTGATGGATCAAGGGTTTAGGATAGACTCAGGTGTTGCTGGGATTCCTACGGCCTTTGTTGCATCATATGGATCTGGTTCTCCAGTGATAGGGATTTTGGCGGAGTTTGATGCACTTCCGGGACTTTCTCAAGATGCAACTCCTGAAAAATCATCTCTGGGAGGAATAGCAGGTCATGGTTGTGGTCATCATATGTTTGGTGTGGCATCCTCTGCTGCTGCCATTGAATTGAAACATCATATAGAAAAGAACAATATTTCAGGTACGATCAAAGTATTTGGAACGCCTGCAGAGGAAGGTGGTTCAGGAAAAGTCTATATGGTCAGGGAAGGACTTTTTAACAATGTAGATGTTGTGATGCATTGGCATCCTGACAGCAAAAATGAAGCCAATCCATACACTTCATTGGCGAATAAAACAGCCAAATTCAGGTTCAAGGGTACCTCTGCTCATGCTGCTGCTGCCCCACAAAATGGTCGCTCTGCATTAGATGGCGTTGAGACAATGAACTTCATGGCCAATTTGATGAGAGAACATATACCCGCTGACACCAGAATGCATTATATCATTACCAATGGTGGAAAGGCTCCGAATGTTGTCCCTGATTATGCCGAAGTTTATTATTACATGAGGCATCCCCGCAGGGATGTACTCATGGACTTGTTTGATCGCCTGGTCAATGCAGCCGAAGGTGCTGCTCTTGGTACAGGAACAAAAATGGAATATGAAATCATTGGAGGTGTATATGAAGTACTGCCTGTTGATATCCTGTCCAGGTACATGCACCAAAATATGTCAAAAGTGGGTGGTGTAACCTATACTTCAGCTGAAGTAGCATTCGGTAATAAAATTCAGCAATCATTCATTGGAGAAAAACCTTCAATTGCTGATGCATCTAAAATAAAACCATACAGGGAATTGAGTGATGACAACCGTTCCGGAGGCTCTACAGATGTCGCTGACGTTAGCTGGGTGGTTCCAACAGTCGGTCTTAGGGCTGCGACTTGGATCCCCGGTACTCCTTCGCACAGTTGGCAGGCAGTTGCCTGTGGTGGAACCGAAATAGGAACCAAAGGCATGATGGTGGCTGCAAAAACCCTGACTTTGATGGGTATTGACCTGCTCAGTGATAAAAGCATCATTGAAAAGGCTAAGGCGGAATGGACAAAGGCAAGAGGTGAAGGTTTCAAATACATTCCCCTCATTGGAAACCGAACTCCTGCATTAAATTACAGAGACTAATGGATTCAATATCGAATCAATGAATGCAATGCTAGAGTTTCCTTCCATTTTATTGATAGCAGGTATAACTGTATTTGTTTCTTGGTCTTCCGGAAAGACCGAAGGGTTTTTTAAGAAGCTCTACCAATGGATTCCACCCATTTTGTTTTTGTATTTACTTCCAACCATTGCCACCAATACAGGCCTTGTTGCCAGGGGAAATACAATCCGAGAACTTTCCATGAACATCATTTTACCGGTAAGTCTCATCGTATTGACTTCTATCATTCACATTCCAGACCTGCTTAAGGTTACACGTCAAGGATTGGTAGTCTTTCTTTTTGGCACTGTAGGTATTGTTATAGGGGGGCCTATTTCTTTGTTTGTATACGGTTTATTTGATCCGTCAGTTTTAACTGGTGCAGGTGAGCAAGCCACCTGGAGAGGACTGATTTGTATTGCAGGAAGCTGGATCAATGGCACTCCTGGATTACTCAGTATGAAAGAAGTGTACGGCAGCAGTGAATCACTTTTTTTGACTTCACTTGCAGCTGATGTCATTTTGCAGAATATCTGGATGTTTTTTTTGCTGTATTCCGTTAAAATTCAGCATCCCATCAATCGTTGGCTCACTGGCAAAAAAGAGATTGATTTTACATTCATTGAAAATAAACAAAAGGAGAAGGAAGCCATTGGGAAAAAGAAGCTTCATTCCTATTTCTTTCAGTTGATGGTATTGGGTCTTGTCTACTTTTTGGTAATCTTTTCATCTGATTTTTCTGCTGCCTATTTCACGACCAAACTCAGATTGACTGATTCCGATGCTTTTTCCTTTCTTGAAAAAAAATCCTTTTGGCTGA
Organism: Bacteroidota bacterium; assembly: GCA_046051375.1. GTDB lineage: Bacteria > Bacteroidota > Bacteroidia > Chitinophagales > Chitinophagaceae > Pollutibacter. The sequence goes on from JBJOOI010000123.1 coordinate 3,018, forward strand.
TTTTATATTCCACTTCATTCGGGTTGGTTTTATCCTTGACCAACCTGCTTAAAAATGGAGTCCAATTGTGGACAAAATTGGGGAATACCATGTTGTTTTTTGTCATTGCTTCCATAGGCTCACAACTTGAATTGGCAAATATTCAGTTGAACTATTCTTTCTTTATCATTGGGATATTGTGGCTGCTGATGCATCTGGGTTTTTTGATTGTGGGTGCAAAATTAATGAAAGCCCCATGGCATTATATAGCCATAGGAAGTCAGGCAAATATTGGTGGACCAGCATCAGCTTCTGTTGTGGCGGTTTCATTTCACCTTGGCCTGGCTTCTCTTGGAATCATCCTTGGAGTGCTTAGCAATGTAATTGGCAATTATGCCAATCTGATTACCGGGGCTTTGTTCCAATGGGTTACTTTTTGATAAGATTCCTTAAATTGAATTAAATTCTGTTCAATGCGCTTTTTTATTTTGCTTTGCTTGTTTGTTCATACATCTGTTCATGCACAAAATCGAAATACCGATGCATTGAAAATGGCAACAGGGTTTGCCAAAACCATCATGACCACCTATCCGGATTCCATCGTGTCGAAGAAATTTCTTCAACACATGCTTCAGGACAAAGAAGGAACAGACCCAGGGAAACGTTCTGCAGTATGGAACTACGAGGAGGCTGTTACCTTAAAAGGAATCGATCGTCTCTGGAGAAAAACAGGCGACGATGCATATTTTACCTACATGAAGAAAATCATTGATCACTTCATCGGTGAAGATGGTTCCATCCGGACCTACCTGCCACTGGAGTACAACTCAGATCAGGTTACCGGAGGGCTGATCCTGTTGACACTTTATGAAAAGACGAAAGAATCCAAATACAAAATCGCCATGGATCATCTTTGGGAACAAATCCAATGGCAGCCCAGAACCAAGGAAGGAGGATTCTGGCATAAATACAAATACCCTTATCAAATGTGGCTTGATGGGGCATACATGCTCGATGTATTTTATGCCTCCTACACAAAAGCTTTTCAAAAGAATACATTTGCTGACATTGCCAACCAATTGATCTGGATGAACAAGCATTTGAAGGATCCTGTTACGGGATTGCTTTTCCATGGTTGGGACGAGAGCAAGAAACAGCAATGGTGTGATCCGGTTACAGGTCGTTCTCCTGAAATCTGGAGCCGTTCCATGGGATGGTATGTGATGGCCCTTGTGGATATCATTGAATTGTTTCCCAGCAATCATCCTAAACGCCCTGAATTGATTCGAATCTTGAACAGCACCATGGCATCCATTGCTGATTATCAGGACAAGAATAGCGGAGTTTGGTATCAGATCGTCAACAAAGGCGGAATGAAAGGAAATTACCTGGAAGCATCGGGCAGTACCATGTTCACCTACGCCATGGCGAAAGGAATGCATAAAGGTTATTTGCCTCAAACGTTCAAGTCCTCTTTGAAAAAGGCATACGAAGGACTTCAAAAAGAGTTTATCACAATCGATGAAAAAGGACTTCCGCATATCCACCATTCTTGCAGTGGGGCAGGATTGGGTGGCACGCCATACCGTTCTGGTACGTACGATTATTATATCAATGAGCCACAACGATCAGATGACCTGAAAACAATTGGGCCATTGATTTCATTGTTTTTATTGATGGGGGATAAGCAGTTGAATTAAAAGCTGATGCTATTTCTCATGCTCATCCAAATAAATCGGTTGATAAATACCGATCCCCTCGATCACATATAATACAAACAACTACACCTTGATCCAATCCTGATATAACTTTTAATGCACTAGCAACCGATCCGCCACTGCTCATCCCTGAAAAAATACCTTCTTTTTTCGCTAGTTGTCTTGCCATCTCTTTGGCCTCATTTTCATTCACTTCAAATATCTGATCAACCTTTGACCGGTTGAAAATTTTAGGCATGTAGGCTTCTGACCATTTCCTGATGCCGGGAATCTTTGCACCATCTGCAGGCTGAGCACCTATGATCTGAATTTTATCATTTTGTTCCTTCAGATAGCTTGAAACCCCCATGATCGTGCCTGTGGTTCCCATGGCAGAAACAAAATGTGTGATCTCACCCTTGGTGTCATTGTATATCTCGGGGCCGGTAGTGCGGTAGTGCATCTGAGGGTTGTGTGGATTACCGAATTGATTCAAACCAACATATCCTTCTTTCTCAACTTTTTCCCTGGCCAGATCTATGGCTCCCTCCATACCT
>JBJOOI010000124.1:0-5243 GCA_046051375.1 Bacteroidota bacterium
AGTTTGCTGGTTGGTACATCCATTTGCCGTCATTGTAAATACATAAGGAACCCGTACCGTGTTGAAGGTGGTATTGCTGAGCTTTTCACTGATGCTGTTGTTGCCCTGGGTCAATGGTTCTGTGATGCCTACAACATAAGACCTGGACCAACTGAAACTGACATCCCTTGTACTGCTAACAGGGGTGTAATTGAAAAGATTTTCAGAACAGATGGGAGTGGGGTTGATAGGGCTTGTAAGGATGGGCTGAGGATTGACAACCACTGAAACAATCTGGGTTTTTGCATTCAAACAACCATTGTAGAGCAATGAGAACTTGTAGTTAACAGTAATCGGATCTCCTATGGAGTCAATAAGCAATTCATTGATATCGGCATAGCCAGATGTCGCAGCATTTTGAAGCCCTGGTATCCCATCCCTGACCCAAATGAAGGCCGTTCCAGGAAAATTACTGGTGGGCACGTAGCTCAACGTAGTTCCACTGCAGATGGCTGGCAGGTTCAATGGGCTGGTCAATGTTGCAGAGTTGGCTTTTACATTGACCCTCACTACAAAAGTACTGCCAACACAGCCGTTGGCTACAGGTGTGACACTATAAAAGGCCCTTCCGGTAGTTGTATCACTGTTGGTATTCCTGAGTGTCTGGCTGATCAGGTCCTGCAATACATTTTGCGGAGAGCCGCCTGTTATTCCATTGCTGTAGGTGGGTTCTACCCATCTATACAATGATCCTGACGGAAGATTGCTGGGCATGGCCACAGTGAAAGGACTTCCACTGCATACCGTTGAAACCAACGTGTCAGTAATATAGGGTGATGCCTTCACTGTAACGACAATCGAAAATGGCTTGCCCACACAATCGCCAAACCTTGGCGTCATCTTGTAGGTGGACATCACGTCAATGGAGTTGGTCGTATTGGTCAATACCTGACTGAAACTCGGCACTGGCGTGGTTTGTGCAACGCCACCGAGTACAGCATTGGGGATGTTGAAAACAGGAGCATCCCAGGTATACGTAGTGATAAAGGGCAAGGGAGATGGATTCATTGAAAACGGATTCCCCGGACAAATAGTGGTATCCTTGTTCAAAATAGTGGGCGTTGGGTTCACTGTCGCCACAAAAGTGAAGGGCTTACCGGGACAACCCTGTGCAATCGGTGTAACCGTGTAGGTGGCTTGTGAAATATTATTGGAAACATCCAACAAGGTTTGAGTAATGCTTTGGACTGGAGAGGTATTGGCAGAAGCCCCAACCAATGCATTGGCAGGAACAACCACAGGCAATCCCCAGGTATACGATGTAGTAATGCCCGTCAGGTTGCTTGTAGGGGAAGTGGAAAACTGTGCCCCACTGCAGGCAATCCTTGATGCAGTTGACACCACCGGCAAAGGCCTTACGGTAACCACCAAACTGAATGGGTTGCCAATACAATTACCACTTTTAGGGACAACGGTGAATGTGGCGTTTGCCCCAGTTGTTACACCCGTAAAATTAAGGTTCCCGGTAATGGAAGTATCCCCGACAATATTTATGTTTTTATCCCCTGTGTTTAAAAAAAGTCCGGTGGCAAGCGTAGGAGAACTCCAGGTATAGGTAGTTCCCTGCGGAACAGGGTTAGGGGTAGAAATAAAATTATCATTGCTGCAAGCAACAAGTGTCTGTGTTCCTAAAGCAACCACAGGATTTACCCTTATCACGATCTTGAAGGCAGCGCCTGCGCAAGTGGTGGCAGGGCTGGGTGCAATGCTGTAAACAGTGCTTGGTGTTACCACATAGCTCGCAAAGGAGGTTGTTGTCCGCAAGTTGGTGAGGGAGGGAGCAAAAACTGTTTGGTTGGATTGGGCAGAAACACCTGTTCCTGCGAGCGATCCGGCTGGTTGCAACTGTGGCGTTGTCCAGTTATAAAAAGTAACCATGCCTGTCCCCGTAGGTGTAGGTGTCAGTGAACTGAATATGGGCAGGGATCCGCTGCATATCTGAAGTGTATCAGATGGTGGTGTGACCACTGGGCTTGGAAAAACTGTCACAACAAGATCAAAAGGCTGGGAAGACTCACAGTTTCCTGCTTTTGCAAACACATTATAGGTGGCAATCTGTGGTACTAGCCCCCGATTAGTTAAGACCTGGGATATTGGAGCATCCACATATTCCCCAGCAGCCCTGTTCAAACCAGATCCACCCTTCAACAATGCGGTATCACTGTACTGTGGCGCCGTCCATGTATAAACGGTGCTTGCAGGAATAATAGTAGATCCGGAAACACCAGTAGGGGGAGAATACCGGAAAGGAGTTCCACTGCATGCAGCTGTTGTCTGGGTTGTTAACAACTGAGGCCTGGGGTTAACAGTAACAGTATACTGAACGGAAGAAGTAGCCGCACAGTAGGCTGTATTGCTTGTGAGGATATAGGGATAAATGGGTGTCAGGCTATATGTTACACTGATGGGAAGTGCTGTTGAGTTGGTAATCTTCTGTTGGTTAAAATTGACCAACTTAGAAACGGGATTGGTAACTTGATAAGTTCCAGCAGTAATCCCTGACAGCCCGGCAGCAAATGGGGCAGCCCAAATCATGTTAACACCACTACTGATCTGGGTTTTGGGGACGAATGCCTTGATGCCAACATCACTACAAATGGTGTCATATATATTGAATTCAGAAATGACAGGTGTGGGGTTTATTTTATATACCAACGTATCCTGTACAAGACAACCAATGGCTGAATACATTGAAATAATGAAAGGAATATTGGCTACAGATGCGGTGGTGTCGATAATATTGTCAGTTAATGTGGTTGAATTTCCTCTTGACTCAGGAATACCCCAAATAGTATTCCTGACCCAATTGAATCCCCCAGTTGCTTGCAATGCTCCGGATACCCCCACGTTAAAATTTACACTGCCGCAACCATTGGCATAGGTACTCCAAGCATTCTTGTTGTTGATAAAGGGAATCGCTTGAATATTAATTGTAAGATTGTAAATTTTTGCATCAGAGGCTGTTACCCTTAAAGCAAGTACACCAGGGTTGGCTGGATTTGTTAATCCAATGTTCTGGGTGACAGTGGGTGAAGCTGTTGACTGAGGAGTATGGTTTTTTACATTGGTAGCTGCTGCAACAGTCCAGGTAAAGGTAACTCCGGGTGCGAGTGTTCCGAAGGAAGTAGAGAAGTCTCTGGAAGTGCCAGGGCAGTAATCAGTCACTGTAACATTGATCTGCGCTTTTATCGACGTAAAAGCAAAGGCAAAAATCAGGGGAAGTAAAAATTTACGCATCATTATTTCAGCGAATTGACGTTAATATTATTTTGCAGGAGTGATGATGATATTCCTGTATTCAATCGGTCCATGATCCCCCTGCAACATGATGGGCCCTGGTTCGCCTTCTTTGCTGTCCAAGGCACCACCTGTGATCCCAGGGATGATCTGGTCGGTGATGATTTTTTTTCCATTCGCTACAACTGTTACCCTTCTTCCAACCAACGTAACATCAAAGGTCTGCCACTCTCCTGGTGCTTTTGCAGCCATCTCATTGGGCGTAATGAACCCATAAATGCCTCCAAAAAAGGTTGAGGAAGGTTCCTGACCCCTGTTGTCCTCCACTTGAATTTCATAGCGGCCCCTGAGGTAAACCCCACTGTTGCTGCCTGCAGGATACCTGAACTCAATATGCAACTTAAAATCATTGAATTTTTGATCGGTGATGATGTTGGCGCCTGATTGGGGACTTTTCAAGATCCCGTTTTCAGCAACCCACTGATTTTTCTTGTTAGACGCATGCCATCCATTGAGGTTTAATCCATTGAAAATTTTAATGGGTTCACCCCAGGTCACGGCTGATGTTCTTTTGAGCAGAGGAGCCCTTTCTCCTGTAAGCGTTTGTCGCTGCCCCCTGCTGCTGACGATGGTGCCAGTCAGTTTATCTTCTTTCAATGCAGCTTCAAAAACCATGTCCCTGTCAGTATCCTCCCACTGTGGAGGTATGCTGAAGCTGATTTTACCATCAACAAAATTGACTTTGGAAATGGGCCTTGCACTACCCCCTTCGGCAACAAAATAACCCACAAGGGTCTTGATGCCGGAAAGCTTTACCTCAAGCCAGGAAGGCACTACTTTATCACCTAAATCCACCATAAGATCCCAACGACCAATCGGGGATTCATTTTGAGCATTGACAGTAGTAATGGATGAAGTGTATAAAAAGACCAAGGACAATGCATACAGCACTCTAGAAATGATGAACTTCCTGGGATTGGTCATGTTGGTTTGGTTAATAGAGAACCAAGTTAATGAAATCAGTTGAAAAACCATAAAAATCAAATCTTAATGTATCTTACTTTCCCTAATATGAATTTACCAGGTAAAATTATCATAATAGCCCTGATTTGTATTGGCTCAATTGGGGGCTATTCACAGGCAGATACCCAGTTCTGGTTTGCAGCACCCGACCTTCAACAGGCCCATGGCGACCGACCTATATTGCTAAGAATGGCCGCGTCCAGGCTTCCTGCAACCGTAACCATATCCATTCCTGCCAACCCCGGTTTTAACCCCATCAATGTCTCCATCGCTGCCAACAGCTCACAATCAGTTGACCTCACTGCTTCTATTGGTTTGATTGAGAACACCCTTCCCAATGCTGTGTATCAAAGAGGCTTGCTCATCAGCTCAACAACTCCCATAGCCTGTTATTATGATATTGCACATTCCAATAATGGTGATATGTATGCCCTAAAAGGCAAAAATGCCTTAGGCAAGAAATTTACCATTCCGATGCAGATGGATTTCAACAACAGGACAGCGGTAAATACCCCTTATACCGCAGATTTCGTCATTGTTGCCACCGAAGACAATACAAGCATCACCATCAGTCCCAAAAATACATTGATCGGCAGGGCGGGCCCTTTTACCATTGTACTCAACCGTGGGGAAACCTATGTTTGCACTGCTGCAAGCAATGCAGGGTCTATGAAACCCGGTGGAACAACCGTGACTTCAAACAAGCCCATAGCCATATCCACAAAAGATGATTCCATCGCACTTCCAGGACAAAGTTGCTCGGATACCGCCGGGGATCAGCTGTTGCCAGATGACCTTGCGGGCAATGAATTCATTGTTGTGAAAGGTTACCTGAACATTACCCCTGACCACTACTATGTTTATGCCACTACCAATGCAACAACCATAAAAATAAATGGACTTTCCGTTGGCACCATCAACGCTGGAGAGTATTATACAGGCAA
>JBJOOI010000125.1:0-5221 GCA_046051375.1 Bacteroidota bacterium
TGGACTGGTAAAATCCCTTTCAGGGTTTGCGCAGAAGCGATCAATGCCGTCTCTTTCCAAGCAAACTTTGCGGGCATGGTTCAATAAGCACCAGCATGTGCAATCGCTGACAAACTACACAAAAAAAGTATACCTGTTCTGCGATGAGTTCACCAATTACAATGATGCGCATATTGGCATCAAAGCTGTTCAATTGTTGAATAAGCTGGGCTATGAAGTGTTGATGCCAGCGCATGGAGAAAGCGGAAGAACTTGGCTTTCAAAAGGCCTGGTTAGAAAGGCCAAGACCATCGCCAACCAGAACATCACTTTGTTTAGTCCACTGATCAGGGATGCTACGCCTCTTGTTGGCATTGAGCCTTCGGCAATACTGACGTTCAGGGATGAGTATCCTGACCTGGCCACAGACCAAAACCAGGATGCTGCAGAGGCCTTGGCTAAAAATGCATTCCTGATTGATGAGTTCATTGCCCGTGAGATCAATCTGGGAAAGATCACCAAGGACCAGTTCAACACTGAGAAACGTGCGATACTGTTGCATGGCCATTGCCAGCAGAAAGCAGTGGGCTCACTGGCCGATTCGATCAAAATCCTTTCGTTTCCTGAAAACCATACCGTTGAAACCATCCCTTCAGGCTGTTGTGGTATGGCCGGTTCATTCGGATATGAAAAGGAGCACTATGATGTTTCCATGAAGATTGGGGAACTGGTGCTGTTTCCATCAGTGAGAAAGCACAGCGGAACCTGCACGGTTGCTGCGCCGGGCACCAGCTGCCGCCACCAGATCAAGGATGGAACTGGTGCAAAAGCGCTTCATCCGGTTGAGGTTTTGTTTGAGGCGTTGGTTTGAGGACAACATGCAGAAGTTGGAATTGTCAACTACCATTGAATCAATAAATATGAGCAAGTTAAAAAATATTCATCCAGGCGAAATTCTTCTTGAGGAGTTTCTCATTCCTTTAGAAATCACTGCCTACAGGCTTTCTAAAGATATTGGCATTCCACAAACGAGGGTGTCTGAAATCATCAAAGGCAGGAGACGCATTACAGCAGATACTGCATTGAGGCTTTCTATTTATTTTGGCAATAGTGCCAGATTTTGGTTAGGGCTGCAGGATGACTTTGATATTGAAGAGGAAACAAATCAGAAGAAGACAGCGCTCAAAGCAATCAGACATTTTGCTAACAAAGCAGCATAAACGTATTCATCCAATGCTTGACCTTTTTGGTTTTTCTGATCCTGCTGTCAATCTCCTTCCTTGCGATGGAGAAGTGCATTATTTTGGAAAGCTCATGTCAAAGCAGGAAGCGGATGGCTTCTATTCGGAATTGCTCAACAACATTGCCTGGGAAAACGACCAGGCCATCATTTTTGGAAAGCGCATCATCACCAAACGCAAAGTGGCCTGGTATGGCGATCAACCTTTTCAATACACATACTCAAAGATCACCAAGGAAGCATTGTCATGGACGCCTGCTTTGAAGGAGCTCAAGGGGATTGCAGAGAAGGAAAGCGGCGAATCCTACAACTCATGCCTGTTGAATCTTTATCATACTGGTGAAGAGGGCATGGCATGGCACAGCGATGGAGAAAAAGATCTCAAGAAGAACGGAGCCATTGCATCATTGAGTTTTGGCGCAGAAAGAAAATTTGCTTTCAAACATAAAAAATCAGGAGAACTGGTCAATGTATTCCTTGAACATGGGAGCCTGCTGGTCATGAAAGGGGAAACCCAAACCCATTGGCTGCACCGCCTTCCGCCCACCACAAAAATAAATTCTCCAAGGATCAATCTTACGTTCAGAACCATTGTAGGTTGATGTATTGGAGGTCATCAGATGAGTAAACAAATGAGTTTTATGGTTGTTCTTTCCTATTGTCACCCTTTTCATACCCTTCATAATAGTATGATTGTTCAATCCCTTTAAAAACCATTTCTCGATCATTGACATCATCAGTCAAATTTCCCCAAAGCAATGTTCTTAATTCTAAATCATTAATTGGGCTTCGTTCCATGGCTTGTAAATAAAGGGTCTTGTCCACAAATTGCCAGTTTACAACTTTATTGAAACTTTTTTTAAGTATCAAATCCAGCCATATTCGCATAGTTCTGCCATTGCCCTCCATAAAAGGATGAGCAATGTTCATTTCTACATATTTTGCAATTATATCTTCAAAACTATGCTCAGACATTTGTTCTATTTTGGCTAAAATTTCTTTCAAATAAAGTGCAGTAGCAAACCTAAAACCTCCTTTTGAAATATTGTGAACGCGTATTTTACCTGCAAAATCATACAGACCCGAAAACAAATATTCATGGATTTGCTGAAGCCCTTTAAAGCTGCCAATTTCTATTTTGTCTATGTCCCCAGACTCAAATAATTTGAATGCTTTTTCTATGCTTTCTTTGTCAATATTCTTCATGTCTGTCTTGTTTTCTTCTTCTTCTTGATTTGATTTTTTGCCAAACGTTTGAGGTTTGCCAAGGGTTGTTAATTTATATTTTTCCAACCGGAAGCTTAAACTGATTAAAATGCTCAAATTGAAGTTAACAAACTATCGCTAAGTAACATTCGGTCAAGACCGATATTAGATGTTAATACAAAAATTTGGGGGCGTATCATTTCTCTTTAACAGTTGTTTCCGCTTCGTTCCCAAAAATGGAGTCCTTGAATTTGTTGTAAAGGAATGATGCGATCAGCATGATGACCCCAATCACAATGAGTACAATTGTTTTGGAGATGGTGGAAAGGGAAGAGAGGTCGTAGAACAATACTTTGCATAGGGTAATGCCGAACAGGATGATTCCTCCCATTCGGATGTGTTTCATTTTTTTATTGATGCCTGTAATGATCATCGCAAGTGCATATACAGCAAAGATGATGCTGAGCCCGAGTTTGTACTCGTTGGTAAATCCTCCAATGTCCATCCAATGGATGAATTCATTGCAGAGCAATACCAGCAAGGTTAAATTGAAAATAAGAGCGATTAATTTTGTTGTGTTCGGGGAAGGCAAAAATGTTTTCAGGTTGGAAGCAATACCTAAAACCAATGCTGCAGTCAGCAGAATGTATCCGTATCGGATGCCCAACATGGATAAAAAGTTTTCGCTATTTTGCTGCAGGTAAAGGTCCCTCAGGTTGCCTATTTCTGTCAATCCCCCTATCAATGCAACAAACAAGGTATAGAGCCCTACAATCACCAAGATGGTTGACAAATGTTTTTCCTTGAAAAACTGCCAGTTGAGCCATAGCCAAATGCTGACATAACCAATGCTGAACCCCTGTAGTGAAAGGAGTTTAAAGCTGTTCAATGATTCGGATGCATGGCTAATCTGGTAGATTCTCCAGCCAAGTTCAATCTCCTGGAAAAAGTTGAGATAGGTCAGCAGGATAAATGCCAGGGGTACTGCTACAGTCAATACTGATTTGACAAGGCCTTGCTTGCCTAAGGAATATTTGATGGACAGGCTGCTGATGATACCAAAGCAAATGCATACAAATAGCGCGCTCAGGAAATTGGCATTGAGAAAGGATTTTGTAGCAATGGAAATGGTGGCATCAGCTGCATAATCTTGTTTCCAATCGATGAGCAAGCTTCCCAATGTCAATAGCAGCAAGGCAATCGATAGGATCAGGTATGCCTCTCGATTTTTCTTGTAGCCTGTATGGCATAAAAAAACGGCTTCAATCGCCCACAATACGGTAATGGTATTGCCCTCAAAGTGAATGGGAATCGACAATGTAAAGAATGTCAGGCCAAGGCCCAGTATAAAAAGGTTGAGGGTTTCATCCGCCAGTTTTAACCATTTGATTCGTTCGCCTATGATCAGGTGTACGAGCGCATTGGCCAGTGTAAACAGGGTGAGGTGATCGTCGTTGTCAAACGTCTTGTTGAACAGGTAATATCCCAGGAGAAAGAAGGCAACCGCATTGGTGAGCAAAATGCCAATTTCAGCAAGGTTGTACAGTTCTTTTTTGATGATTTTGTTGACAAGAAATGCGGTGTAAAAAATGATGAAATTGACAATAAGGAAAATGATGTTGGAAGAAAATCCTGCAGCGATGTCTTTGGCATTGAGAAAGGTGACGATGAAAATGAACCAGCTTATACAAAACGCAACCTGATAGATGATCTTCCAGTCTCTTTTGAAAGAGAGAAACAACAGACCTGCATTGATGATGGACAAATAGCCATAAAGTGCCGGCAGGTTTTCATTGCCTGTGCTCAATAAAAATGGGATTGCATAAGCACCCACCTGCCCCAGCAGGGCAATGATTTTTCTGTTGTACCAAATCGACATGATCACCACAAATGCAGTGGTGGCCAACATCAAGCCAAAGGCAATGGGTTGGGTGAAGAGATGGTAAAAGCTGTGCGCTATGTACGTTATGAAATAGATGATGGCGATCGATCCACTCATCAATACTGCGCTGTAGTCGATGTATTTTGCTTTGAGTCTGTAAGCCAGGAAGCAAAGGGCTGCTGCAATACCATAGCCAATGACGATGCGCATGGCAGGACTTATCAGGTCTTTGTCGATGGCATATTTTGCACCGATATAGACGCCAACCAGTGTGACGAGGATGCCAATCTTGTTGATGAGGTTGCTACCGATCAGGTTTTCCAGTTGATCCTTTCGGATATTTGTTGGGGGTGCTGTTGTTTGTTTTTGGGTAGGAGGAATAGACGTAGTTTGTCTTCGAACAAAGGGTACTTCAGCCTGGGGTGATGCCGCAACTGTTTGCTGCGATGTCTTCAGTGATTTCAATTCACCAAGGATCATGTTCAAGGTTTCGGTTGTTCTGCTTTGCTCAGCATTCAATTGTTTGACGCTGTTTTCCAAATCCTCAATGCGTTGGTTGAGATCCTCCATATGATTATGGTTTAAAGGTGTTGTTTTTTTACCCCTTCCCTGGTTATTTTGACAGGAACAATCAATACATTTTTATCAAAACACATCTTTTTCTTATTGGCTAATTTCCTTTTGAGATAAATAATTTTAATTTTTCAGCCAGCTCTTTCACCCGCTCTGGGTTTTCAGCAGCCAGATTTTTCTTTTCTCCAATATCCGATTTTAGGTTATAGAGTTGTGCTGACGGGCTGTTTCCCAATTCTATATTGGTGAGTGCTGCAATGGCTGGTTCTTTGCTGGGCTCAATGTATTTCCATTCTCCATTGGTTATGGAAAGTGTACGCAAGCCCTGCTTGACCATGGCC
>JBJOOI010000126.1:0-5219 GCA_046051375.1 Bacteroidota bacterium
AGGGATGAATGCATTTGATGTGATTGCATTGGGGAAAATTGCCATGGTTTCTGCTGCGGATGCCATGTATCTTATTGATTTCTCCGTTCCTTCCAATCCGGTTGTCAAGGGAAGCGTAAGCATTAAAAAATAAGCATGGCAAACAAGCGGATTCAATTTTTCCTGCTCCTGGCCCTGCTGGGATCTGCTACAATAAATGCACAAACCAATAAACATTGGAAACCATGGCTTGTGCCTGAGGGAGGTATCCAGGTGGGATCATATACGCTTGATCGTGATGTAAGGCTCAATGCGGGTATCGAAAAAAAAGGAATCATGCTGGGCCTGGGAGCAGCTGTTGACTATTACAGGTTTGAATCCTATCCGGTCTACTTTCAGGCAAGGAAGGCGTTTGATTTCAGGAAGGTCAATCTGTTTGTCATGTCCAGTTGGGGCTATAATCTTAAATCAGGTACAGTAGATGAATTTTCCTGGTGGGGCGGGAGAACCATTACAAAAAAATACAGCGGAGGTGTCTATGGTGAAATTGGGGGAGGAAACATGATCCGCATCAGAAAAAAAGAAAGATTGCAAGTTTCTGTTTCCTGGGTGATGAAAGCTGTGGAAGAATCTTTTCAGTCAGAGATTTGGAATCCTGTGAACCAGTCTCCCAGAACAATTACAAACCTGAACCGGTATACCATGAACCGAACAGCGCTAAGGGTAGGATGGAAATTCTAGCCATAAAAAAAGGGGTTGAACAATTCAACCCCTTTTTTATGCGTTTCAAAGTCCTTATTTCTTTTTGAATGTGTAGCGGAGCAACAACTCATGACCATTGGCACCTCCATCAAAAGTGCTGATGGGGCTGATATAATTGTCGTATCCATAGCCAAGAGAGAAGTTTTTGTTGATGTTCACGCCTCCAGAGAGCATAAAGCTTTGCCTGGAGCGGATACCAACTCCCCACCAGAACAGTTCACGCTCAACCCTTGCACCCGCCTGAAATTCTGCAGCGCTTGTGCTGGGCAAGTAGATGAGGAGCATGTTGGGAATGATGGTTGTTCCACCACCCACATCAATCCTGTAGTTGGTGTGGAGGTAAAAGTGCCTGTACAAGCGACCCTGGGCAGCAGGGGTTTGTGATCCGGTATAAAAATCAAGCTTGGATTGAATAAGCTGTGCAACGGAGACACCTACTTGTAGTTTTTCGTTGGTGAAAGCCAGTCCTAAACCCGCATCAAACTTGGTCCTGGTTTGTGCTCCTGCAAGGATTGGGTCATTGCCCAATGTGAGGCCCAGTTTATTTTTATCAATGCCGAACTGGAACAACCTTGTTTCGATACCGATTGAAAATTTACCGGAACCATCAGACATAGGGAGATGTTTGGCAAAAGAGAACTGTGCACCTGTTCTTGAAGTCGGGCCTGTTACATCACTGTAAATATATCCGCCCAGTCCAATCAATTTGTCAGGAACGGCAAATGATCCAAAAACATTGGTGGTTTTGGGACTGCCAGTGATACCACTCCATTGTGAGCGATAGCTTGCTCCAACAAAGTTGGATGATTGCATGCCCGCCATGGCTGGATTGTGCAATACTCCCTGCACATCGTAGAGGGAAGAAGTTTGCAACTGCTGTGCAGATGCAGCGGTAAAGACCATGGATAGCGCAATGAGGTATATGTATTTTTTCATGTTCTGTCTTTTGAATTATCTTAAAATGGTTACATCTCCTTTTGTCTGGAATGTCTTTCCGCTGACCAGGTCATAGGTGATGACATAGTAGTAGGTTCCATCAGGAATTGGTTTGCCATCGTTTGTTCCTTCCCAGTTGTTTTGGTAGTTATCACTCCTGAAGACCAATTGTCCATAGCGGTTGAAAACTTTTACTGAAATGGATTTGGTACAAGCGCCACCATTGGTTACCAGCCACCTGTCATTCTGGCCATCACCATTGGGTGTGAAGGCATTTTTTACTGCAATACAATAGGGAGCAACGGTAACCAATACATCATCGCTTCCTGCGCAACCTGTGGCGGCATCAACAACAGTGAGTTTGTATGTTGTGGTGATCGCAGGATTTACATAAGTTGTGAATGATGATGCACCTGATATAATGTTTGTAGCTGGGGTCCATGCAATCGACCTGGGGGTTGCTGCAGAAGAACCCCAGAGACCAACTTCATCTCCGGCAACAATCACCTTGTCTGGTCCCGCATTCACGATTGGAGAAGGAATAGCTGCCACTACAACAGTTTTCGTAAGAGATTCACAGGCATTATCCCTGATGATGACGGTATTGTTACCCGCTACGGCTCCGGTCAATACATTGGATGATTGGAATGCACCACCATTCAGGCTGTAGCTATAAGGGGCAATACCACCCATTGCGGTTACTGTGATGGTTCCGTTGTTGATATTGGAACATGATGGCGTTGAGGTTTCAGTGGTTGAAACTTTCAGGAGTGTTGTATCACCAAACTCCATCAAAGGTGCACCACTTACGTTAACGCCAGTAACAAACAATCTCCTGTTGGAAACGGGTGTTCCTGCAGGAACAGTCTTTGGTGCAAAGGCCATTGTTTCAAAAATATTGGCAGTAGGAGGAATCTCCAGGTTCCAGGTGGCGCCGCCATTGTTGGTGGAAACCATCACTCCGGGAGTACCAATATATCCGTTGTTTTCATCATGCATCAGGATGGCATTCAGGTTTCCAACCGGAAGTGTGGCCAGGTTGTTGGTGATATCTGTCCAGGTGGTTCCACCATTCACAGATTTATAGACAACCTTCCTGGGGAATCCGTTTCCAGTAACAAAAACGGTATTGTTGTCCAATGCAAAAATCTCGGTATAGTTCATTGTGGTATTCAGTGCGGGGAAAGGACTGATATCGGTCCATGTGGTGCCTCCATTGATGGTTTTGTACACAGCACCTCTGTTTCCTGACACATATCCAATGGTATTGCTCGTGAAGAAGATCTTGCTCAGCGTTGGGGCATTGGTTCCAACGGGAAATCCACCAATCACCTGCCATGTGGCACCATTGTTGACAGACCTGATGATATTCGAAGTACGGCTTGCTGCCGCAACACTGAAGGCACTTGAGGCAACAACGATCACAGTATCCTTGCCAATGGCCACAACGTCCTGAAGTTGAAGGTTGGGGTTGGAGTAAAGTGGATCCATGGTTGTACCCTTGTCCAATGAACGGTAAAGGGAGCCTGCATTGGTTGCAAAATAGGCCTTGTCAACAGCAGGATAGGCAAGTGCAGTGATGTTGATGTTCAGGTTGGCAAAATCAAGCCTCACCTTGTCTTGCCATGTTTTACCACCATCTGTGGTAACGGTAACCGATCCGCCACCGGTAGCAATTCCATTGTTACAATCTGCGAATTCAATCTCAAAATAGCTGGCTGATGCAGGAGTGGTTTCATAATTGGTTGTCCACTTTCCACCGGCACTGGAATCAGCATAGACACCAAAGGTTCCCATGGTCAGGATTTTACCACTTGGGGAGACGTCCATGGCCCAGGTTCCATTGCCACTAAAATTCTTACCCTGTGGAAGGGAGTTTTCCATGATCCAGTTCACTCCATTGTCGGTTGATGTGGCCATCAAACCAAAATTACCCGGTGCAAGCAGTTTGCCATTGGGTGCTCTTACAATCCTGTAAGGATTGGAAACCAATAGGGTTTGAACCCTGGGAATAGATACAATGGGGTTTCCGGGAGGGAAGGGGAAGTTCAGGGTTGCGTACCTGCCCCTTTCAAATCTTCCAGGAACAGCCACATTGGCCGTACTGTCGTTTCTGCCTGTGTGCACCCTGAGTACAATATTGTTGTTGAAAGACAGCATGAGCACCGTGGAATCGTTGATGATGTGCAGGGCCCTCATGGTTTGGGTAGTGTTGTTAAGTGATCCGTATCGGGTAGTATTGGTTACGGTTCCTGGAGGAACGCCATTATACCCCAGTCTTTCTTTTGAGGTTGAATAGTCGGTGAGCGTTCCATTGTCAAACTTCCAGAGCAAACTGGCGTGGTGTGATCCGCTTGAAGTTGTTGTACCGTTGGGTAGACCAGTTGCTGCGGCTACAGCGGGATGGCTGAGAAAGGTGCTCAAGCCGCTGCCTGAAATATAGCCGAGCCTGTCATTGACAAACTGAATCGCATAAATTTCCTTGTCTTTTGCGGTAACATCTACTACCACGGGTGCCAGGCTGGGATTGTTTACGTATCCAATCCTTGATTTGCCACCAAGGGGAGCAGCCATTGAGTCCCATGTGTTACCACCATTTCTAGTGAAATACAATTTTGGCAGGGAATCGGGGGTATTGTGCTGGCCACCAATGTATCCGGTATCCTTGTTGACGAACCATACAGCATTGATGTTTCTTCCCTTGTTGAACAATGGAGTCCTCACGAGATTCCAGGTCCTTCCACCATCGGTGGTTTTGATCATGGCACCATTTGTACCTACCGCGTAGGCAATGGTTGTGTTGACGGCATGGATATCGTTGAATGAAGGCCTGGTTACTGGGCCTGCTGCAGTTGGATAGGTAAATGCGCCATAGGTCCAGCTTTTCCCACCATCTGCAGACCTGGCAATTCCGCCTTCTGATCCAACACCAAGAATATTGTTGTCGTCGAGGAATTCTACGTCAATGATGGTGAATCCAAATGGCTTAGGGTTGCTGAATCGCCATTTGTTGGTATCATAAGTGCCCTGCGCTGAGGTGAAGGTTGATACAAGGATCGCACAGAGTGCGAAAAAGAGATGGAACATCCTCGCGGAGTGTCTGTTCATCATGTTGGTCGGTTTTGGTTGTAAAATGGTTTTTTCCTGATAAGCGCCTAAGTTAGTAAAAATCCCCTTTTTCACAAATTATTAAGAAATCGCCCCCTGATTGCTTAAATTTGTCGCCTATGCGCAGAACCAGGCACTATTTTCTATTTTTTTTGATTTTTGTTTGCAATACCATTGCAGCACAAGACAAATCGAATTGGGGAAGGGAGTTTTGGCTGGGTTATGGATTCAATTATAGCTTCAACAATGAACCTCCCGTCAATGGACAGGAGCTACAACTCTATATCAGTGCATCTCAGCCGGCCAATGTTACTGTTTCCATCAATAGCACGGGATGGTCCAAGACCTTTGCCATTCCAGCCAATACGGTCGATTTTTCGGTGATTGTTCCTAAATCAGGCCCGGAAGATGCCAGAATCATGGGAGAAGGGCTC
>JBJOOI010000127.1:0-5675 GCA_046051375.1 Bacteroidota bacterium
GTCTTGCCGGCAACACCAAATGCATCAAGGCCGGAAAACCGCTCCAGCATTGACTTATCGGGCACTTCCATGAACAGGACAGCCCTTGCCCCATGGAGACATAGAAACTCAAGGGCATCTGTTGATCCTGTAAAATCGTCCCCGTAAAATATCAATTTATATGTTTGACTCTCTCCCATTTATTTTTTTAAAAATTTTTGTGCTGATGCGGCGAATTCAGGGAATTCAGCGATGGCTTCATCCATGGTCAATCCTTCCACAGCTGCGCTCCAGGCCTGTTGCAGGGCTTTTACGCCTGCCTGCGGACCCATGGGATGTGCAAGTATGCCACCACCTGCCATGTACAGAAGATCGGTGGTTTCTGTCCTGCGCCAGGTTTCAAATGCCTGACCACCCCACTGCCCTGATGACACCACTGATAAAGGATCCAATTGCTTTCCCAATGGTTGCATCATTGCCCCGATGGAAGAAACCACGCTGTCATCTGACTCCCAGAATTTATTCTGAATGCCATTCACATGTCATCTGACTCCCAGAATTTATTCTGAATGCCATTCACATGAAGCTGATCAACTCCCACCAATCGCCATATTTTTTGGTATGCCCTGAAATCCATGCCCAGCAAAGGGTGACGGGTCAACATGCCCCATCCGTTGCGATGGGCATGTATGGCAAGTGTGCCGATGTCACAAATTTTCTTTGTTGCAGCAATGCCTACACTGTTGACATTGACCATCGCGCAAATACCACCAAGTTTGACAATCATCTCATACCGCGACATCATCTCATCCATCTCTCCGGAGATATTGACCGCATACATGATTTTTTTTCCTGTCTCCTGATAATGCCTGTTGATTACACCCAGCACTTTTTGAAGACGCAATTCAAATGGAGAATTGGAAGATGAGGATTGCAGTTCATCATCCTTGATGAAATCAATACCTGCTGTTGCCAGCTGATTGACCAAATCTGCTGTCTGGTCAGGAGTCAGCCCTACAGAAGGTTTGATGATGGTTCCCATCAACGGACGATCCCAAACGCTGGTCAGTTTTCGGCAACCCTCAATCCCAAATGCAGGTCCACGGTAATGTGCCACAAATGCATCAGGGAACTCAAGGTCCATCAACCGCAATCCAGTGAATTGCCTCAACTCATAGAGGTTTCCTTGCACCGTGGAAATCAATACTGGGAGGTTGTAACCAAAATTATCCAATGACCAGGAAACCTTTATCATGGCCCGGTTGAAAGGTCCTTTGGCACCTGGATCGCCAGGAAGAGAGGGCTGATCAACAGTTTGCAATACTGTCACTTCTTCTACGCGTGCAGCAAACTGATGCTTTAACTCCTCTGTCTCTCCAGGAACCGAGACAAAGGTTCCTGATGATTGTTCTCCTGCCAATACAGCTGCAGCCTGATGAGGATCAAGCGCTGTCTCAATGTAGTAGGTTGCGGTTACTCTGTTCATCATGTTCATTTATTTTACCAAAGGCAGCCACACACTCATGTCTGTTTTGCCGCGGTTGGCCCAGGCATAATAAGGAATGAGTCTTGCACTGATTGGTTTTTTGAGGGTATTGATTTCACGGTAGAGTTGTCCTTCCCATGGTTCGTTGTTGACCAACAGCAGGTTGGTTTTGAGTGTCTTGATTTTGCTGTTTCCAATGACCATATCTTCTACTACAAAACTGGCATTGGATGAAATGGCACAATCAAATACCCCAGCCCCCTTCAGATCGGGAGACTCAAGACAATAGACCAGCGGCCCTCTTTTTACAGTGACCTGATTCCTTGACTCTTCAACCAATGGATTGGATTCAATCATGGTGACAGGCATGGAAAGATCCAATACAATCAAATCGTTTTTGTTCCATTTTCTGCTGAGTTTCACGTAACCATTCTCGCCGGCTTGCGCTTGGAGTTTTACGCCATTGATGAGAATAGAAAATTGTTTGCACCATGCTGGAATACGCAAGTGGAGCGCCATGTCTGCAGGAGACTCAATCAACTTGAGATTGACTCGACCAGTCCATGGATAATTGGTTTGCTGTTCAAGCAAGACGGCCTTTCCATTCTCCAATGTTGTTTTCAAAGTATTGCCAGAAAACATGTTTATGTAAAGACCATTGCCCTTCATGGTATACTGATAATGTTGCACTTCAGCAATTGTTCTTACCGTGTTGGGAGGACAACAATTTGATTTGCTGATATAGGGTTGACGGCCTCCTTCCCAACGCATGTGATAAGGAAAATGGGATGAAGATGCCAGCGGGTTGGTGTAAAAATAATCCCGTCCTTCCAAACCAACACCACTCAGCACACTGTTGTAGAGAGACAGCTCTAATACATCGATGTACTTGGATTGACCAGTGAGCAAAAACATTCTCCAATTCCACAAAACATTTCCAATGTTGGCACAGGTTTCATTGTAGGCAGTGAGGTTGGGCAATTGAAAATCCCGGCCATAAGACTGATGCACTTTCTGCACCGTATCTGGCTTGTAAGAAGTGCCGTCAACAGAAACCCCATCATAAAGGGCACCGCATCCACCAGTGACATAGAGTTTGGTATGGGTAACGTTGTCCCAAAGGGCATCCAGTGAGGATTTCAATGCAGGATCACCAGTCTCTGCATAAACGTCTGCCGCTCCGGCAAACAGGTAGTTGGCACGTACTGCATGCCCTGCAACCTTCTTCATTTCCCTGAAAGGTGCACGGTCACTGTTGTCGTCTGTCCCTTCAACAGTACCGCGGATGGTGATAAGGTAGTCTGCAAGTTTGAGGTATTTTTTTTCACTGGTTGTCCGGTACAATTCAGTCAGCCCCATGTAATGAGAAGGACAGATGGCGTTGCGGGCCTGTGCAGCAGAGGCTTTCGCATAAAAGCCAATCAAAAAGTCTGCCGCTTTTGTGGCGATGTCCAATAAGTTTTTTTTGCCTGTTGCCCGGTGATGAATGCAGGCAGCCGTCATCAGGTGACCAAAATTATAGGCTTCAAAACTGAGCACGTCATCAAACATCATCGACTTCCCAGACTGCTTTTCCTCGATGATATTTTTGGTGTACACATACCCATCTTGTCGCTGTGCTCTGGCAATCACTGCAATGGCATCATCCATCAACCGGTCTATCTTCGGATCACGGGTAGATGCATAAAGCGCTGCTGCGGCTTCAAGCGTTTTATAAAAATCCCCATCATGGAATGAAGGGCCCCTGAACCGACCTTGTTCGATTCCCGCCGCCACCTTAAAATTCTTGAAAGCATAACAAATGGTATCACTGGTATAGGTCTGCCAAAGCTGAGGAAACATCATGTCCCTGCACACTGAAAAACGCTCCTTCCAGAAACCTGCAGTCCATGAAACATCGTTGATGCCCGTGGTTTGCATGACAGCAAAAGGGCTTTGGCCTGTATTCACCAGACCACCCTGTGCATGTGTGAAAACCGCAAACGCCAGTGAGAGAAAAAGGATTCCGATTTTTTTTTGCTTCATGGTTGATTATTGGGCGACTGCTGTATAATTGATCAATGTTTCTTTTCCTGGCAACAGCAACACTTCATACTTGTCTGCTGCGATGGCTTTAACTGTGGCGGCAACAGCAGTGACGGGTGTTGCACTCCTGATGCTGAGTACCCCAGTTCCTTCGTCTGCTTTTACACGAATGGTATTCATTGTCATGTCGATCGAAATATTGCCATGGGGTGTTGGGACTGTTCCCTTCATCCATTTCAATCCACCCAGCGAAGGATCAATGCGATAGGTCTTGAATCCGGGGCTGGTGGGCCTTACACCAAGGTAATATTTCCCAAACAAATAGATCGGACTGGCTCCCCAGGCATGACAAAGGCTTTTGCCAAACTCCCTGCCATACATGGCATAATGTTCATTTCCGTTTTTGGAAGGATCGAATTCTTCCCAGAAACTGGTTGCACCCAATTTCAACATGCCACCCCAATAGGCCTTTATTTTTTTTGTCACATACTCCTGTTCACCCATGGCACACAAGGCTTCCAGCTCATAAAAATTCATGTAGGGCGTTGTGATTTTGGGGATTGAATCATTCATCAACACCGATTTTTTTACAGCATCCTTCTGCTGTTGATTGAAATAATCAAAGAAGATGGCAAACATGTTGGCATACCGTGTAACCTGCTCAGTATTTTTTCCATTCACCCTGCTGTGTACCAGGGCCTGCTTTTGTTCATCCCAATAAAGAGCAAGCAGTTTGCTGCGCAGCTCCTTTGATAACTCACCATATTTCTTTGCACCATCAGCATCATCAGAAAGCTTTGCACAAATTTCCATCGTTTCCAAACTTCTGGCAAATAACAACTGTTCAAAACTCACTTCTCCTTGTTTGCTCAACCCCTTTGCCCAATCAATGAAAATCCAATCGCCTGGCAATCCCTGCATGAATCCATTTGCATTTCTGCGGCCCAGACAGTATTCCATCAGGGATTTCATTCTTGGATAACAGAGATTCAAAAATTCCTTGTCGCCTGAATATTGGTAATAATCATAAATGCTCAGAAACCAATAGAAGGTATAGTCCATGATGGTGTTGATGTGGCCAGTAACAGGATCCTTACCCCTCAAGGCAAAGATGGTGCGCTTGACCGTCTCCTTGTCGAAGTAGAGATAATAATTAATGAGATAGCTTTGATAGGCATCCCCACTCCATACCCACCTGTCGCGCTTGATTCCATCAATGAAAAACTCGCGGGTGTTCAAACCAAATGTATATTTTGAAACATCGTAAATGCGGTTGATTTCAGCATCATCACAGATAAAGCTTCCCCTTTCCTTTACATCTGCAAATTCATACAACATGCTAACCTTTTCCAGGCTGATGCCTGCATCAAATGTAACATGTACATACCGGAACGCCTTGGCCAGTTGCATGGTTACTGTATGCGGCTGCGGATTGTTCACTTCAATTCTGTCAAGTGCTTCAGCGTGCTTCTCAGAGAGCGCCTCCTCTTTGGATTCACCATAGTAAATGTTGACGCGGCCCTTCCCCTTGAGTCCCTGAAGTTGAACAAATCCAAAGGTTTCCTTACCGAAGTCGGCAAGCAACGATTGCTTTGATCTTTTGGTTGATAATGCATTCATGGGCCGTGTAGGCAAGGCAAAAGCGGAGGGCTTCTGTGCAGCGGTATTGAAATTCCAGGAACCGGCTTTCACCCAATTCGTTGCGGAAATATCAGAGGTCTTTCCTGTTTCATCAATCCATTCCTTGTCCTCAAAAGTCACCAACCAGGAACTGTCTGAAACGATGGTCTTTCCTTTCACAAAAATAGCGGGAACAGCTGCCTGGTTGTATACCTTGATATTGATTTTGTGCTTCCCTGCAGGCACCAGGATGCGGGAAGGTTTACCCTCAAATGCTTTGCCATCAATCTTTACATTGTATTCCCCTTCCACATGGATTTCGACTTCTTCAGCAGCCTCCAGGTTGAAGACCTTGTGAAAATCCATCAGCACATAATGCGCATCCATCTTCCAGAAAACAGGAAAAAAAGTATTGCGCTCCGTTCGCTTGTTTTGAAGCTTGTTCGAGAGGTTGATTTCAAAATCACCAGGATACCAGATCCAGGTGGCCTGCTGGGCTTGTAGTCCATAACAAAAGAAAAGCAATGCAAGAATGGAAAGAATTTTCTTCATGATCAGCGATTGA
>JBJOOI010000128.1:0-5163 GCA_046051375.1 Bacteroidota bacterium
TTGCATTATGTTGACAAGACATTGTACTTCACTGACGCAGGCGCGCTCTATAAGTTTGGAAAAGACAAATCAAAAATGCTCATTGCTGAAGGCATGGAAGGCGGTACTGATGGCATAGAGCAGGTGGATGAAAATACATTTCTTGTGTCATGCTGGGCTGGTTCCATATGGTTGGTGAAAACGAATGGTGAAAAGAAATTGTTGCTGGATACCCAAAAACAAGGCATGAATACTGCTGATATTGGATATGATAAGAAAAACAAGATTGTTTATGTTCCGACATTTTGGAAGAACCATGTGGTTGCTTACCAGCTTCAGTAATAGATGATTGTTTAAAAAAGAAAGGCACAAAGTTTCAATACTTTGTGCCTTTCTTTTAGTGCTGATAGAATCATTATTTACCCATCTTGCCTTCAAGGTATTTTGCCATTTCCGTGTTCCCCGCCATTTTCAATTTATTCATGATGCCTCCAAGGATCATGCCATTGATATAAGGGTTGGTCTGCTCTTTTACCTGTGCAGGTATTTCATCCCTGAATGCAATAATCATGTCGATGGATTTTTTTATCCGATCATTGCTTTTCATTGATCCTGTCATTTCACCGATTTGCTGCATCAACATGAACTTCTCATTGGTCAATCCCATATCTGTAAACTTATCTGCCAGTTTATCAAAAACTTCCTCCTTGCCGGAGGCAACCAGGATGGAGTTGATGGCATTGTCCAATTTTCCTTTTGCAGGCTTGTTGGACAATTCCATTGCATATTTTAGTGCAATTACACTATCAACTTTTGACAGGGCTTCCAAAGAGGCTCCTGCCACTGAATAAGAAGAATCGTTGATGTTTTTTTCATACAGAGACGCATATTTCACATCAGCTGTTTTACCCAATCCCTCCATCATGCTCGCCTTGACGGGTCTGTTGGTTTCCTTGTTCACCAGCAAAGCAATCGTTTCTTCAAAGGTTTTTCTGATGCGGTCTTTTTTCATATCAATTTTACCCATCGCAAGCAACCTGATGCCATGGAAGGGATCACTCAGCGCATCTTTCAAGAGTGCCAAGGCCTTGGGGTCATCCGTTTTCTTGCCGCAGAAATCAACTGCTTCTTTTCTGTCAAGGTAATTTCCCGCATGATAATACTGGTGGATATAGTTGTCAAGGCTTTTGTTTTCTTTCTTCTCACAGAGCAGAATTTTTTCTCCATCAAAATTGATCAGGTCAGGTTTTTTTGCTGATGCAAAGCTGAAACTGTCCACTGCATGCTCAATCCATACCTGAATCCTTGTCCTTGTTTTACCATTGTAAACATCAATGACCGTTGGTATCCTGAAAACTTTTCCTGTGGTTTGTGTTTGCTTTACAATCACAGTTGCCTTTTGTGCAGCTTCGTTGTATTTATACTGGATGTCCAGCTTAGGATGACCATTGCCAAAATACCATTGGTTGAAATACCAGGTCAGGTCCATTCCACTGACCTCTTCAAATGCAAGGCGCAAATGATGGGCTTCTGCAGCCTTGAATTTGTTGCTGGTCAGGTAGAGGTTCAATCCTTTGAAAAACGCACTGTCTCCAATATGTTTTCTCAACATGTGCAAGATTCTGCCTCCTTTTTGATAGCTGACGGCATCAAACATTTGCTCGCGGTCTTCGTAGTAAAAGCGCACAAGGTCTTTTTTCGCATTGTCACCCATCAGGTAACCCTGCAGACCGCTGAAATTTTCAGCATCTCCAGCATCCTTTCCATATTTGTACTCATCCCAAAGGGTTTGGCTGTAGTCGGCAAAAGATTCGTTAAGGGTAAGGTTGCTCCAGCTTTCTGCAGTTACGTAATCGCCAAACCATTGGTGAAACAATTCATGTGCAATGGTACCTTCCCAGATATTCCCATCTGTGAGTTCTCTGGCATCCTGTTGGGCGGTTTCCTGGTGGATGGTAGCGGTGGTATTCTCCATTGCTCCAGCCACATATTCCCTTCCTGTAATTTGACTGTACTTCACCCAGGGATATTCAACACCAGTAATCCTGGAGAAATAGGTCATCATTTCCGGAGTGTTGCCAAAGATTTTCTTGGCCACTGGTCCGAACTCTTTTTCAACATAATAGTTCACTTCCTTTCCCTTCCATGAATCTTTTATCACGGCATAATCACCTACACCCATGAAGAAAAGATAAGGAGAGTGGGGCAGATCCATTTTCCAATAATCCGTTCGGGTGCCGTCATTGTTACTCTTCTGGCTTACGAGTTTACCATTGCTCAGGGTGACATATTTGGAAGGCACGGTCATGTAAAGCTCCTGGGTTGTTTTTTGTTGGGTCTGGTCGATGGTTGGAAACCAAACTGAATTGGATTCCGTTTCACCTTGCGTCCAGATCTGGATGGGTTTATTTTTTTCCTCTCCCTTGGGATTGATGAAATAAAGCCCTTTCACACCCAGCATGGGATCAGCTCCGGTCTCCTTCTGATATTCATTGGGCTTGGATACATAGTTGATGTATACAGTATAGGATTCACCTTTGTTGTATGTCCTTGGAAGTTTTATGGACAGTTGTTTCCTGTCATAGCTGTATTCCAGGTTTTTCATAGACTTATCGGCCTGAACCAGGGATACCTGATTGATGTCCATGCCTTTTGCATCCAGCGTCAATGCTGCTGTTGGATTGAAATGTGGCGTCAGGGTAATCCAGGCCTTTCCCATCAAGGAAGTCTTTTCATAATCAAATCGTACATCTAGTTTGGTATGGACAAGGTTGTTGATCCTTGTGGGTGTATACCGGGGTGTTTGTTTCCAGCTTGAATCAACAGCTTCTTTTTCCTGGGAAAATCCAATGCAGGAGAGGCTGCTTACAAGCAATAAAATCAAGTATTGTTTCATATTCAGATGGTTTATGCTGCAAATATATCAAGGCAATGGTTTAAGATTTGCCAATTTTGATGGATGGTAAAATCCTTGTTTTGTGAAATATTCTTTTGTTAGATTTGTACCATGTCAATTTATTCAGGTATTCGGATGGTATGTATGCTCCTGGCCACCATGGCTTTTCAGGGCTTGAGTGCCCAGCATTATATTTTTATTGAAGCAGACGGTCAGCAGCCATTCTACCTCAAGCAAGGAAATACAACGCTGTCTTCATCTGCTACCGGTTTTTTGATCATTCCTAAGATTACTGCATCAGAGATGGAATTTTCTATCGGATTTCCCAAGAATATTTACCCAGAGGTTTCATTTTATATCAGTGGAACCGACCGTGACCGTGGTTTTCAATTGAAAATGATGGAAGGACAGGGATGGTCTTTGTTCGACCGCACCAGCCTTGAAGTGATCAAAGGCGGAGTGCCCAAAGCCTCACCCATTGAATTGCAATTGCCCAAAAAAGAGGAGGGGAGTTTTGCCAAACTTTTGGCTACTGCAACAGACGACCAATCATTGTTGGAAACTATGCCCAAGAAAGACAGTATCGAAAAGGCTTCACCCGGTAAGTCCATCAAAAAGGCGGAGCTGACAGCTGTTGCTACAAAACCCGGATTGAAAGACAGTCTGGGAAAAAAGGATAAGGTCATATCTGTGTTGAAAGACAGTCTGGGGAAAAAGGATAAGGTCATCTTGCCAGAAATGTCCCTCAGCGCCCAAATGGAGGATTCGAATGTCAAGCGGTTGGTTTATGTTGAAAAAACAGTTAGGGGCGGGTCAGATACCATTAACGTCGAGATTGAAAAGAAAAAGACAGTTGCGGCAACTGAACCCTTGACAACCCCTAAGGATTCCACATTGATTCCATCATCCCCCAAAACCATTGATTCTCCTGCTGGTTCTTCAGATAGCATTGCGCAGTTGAACAAACCAATAGCAGGCACCGATAGTTCCAAAGCGAATATCCAGGTTTCAAAAGCAAGTCCAATCATTGTTTGTGATCGTCCCATTGCTGATTACAAGGATATTCGTGGATTGCAAAAGAAGTTGCTGGGAATTTCATCAGAAGATGAGCAGCGCAATTATGCTGTAAAGGCATTTAGTCAAAAATGTTACAACTCCAAGCAGGCACTTGAAATCGGATGGTTTTTTCTTGAGGAAACCAGTCGGCTGCAGTTGTTCAAGGCATTGAAACCACTCATTGCTGATAAAGCATCTTTTGGAAACCTTGAAGCTTCTTTTCTAAAGGAAGAAAATATCATCGCCTTCAGGGCCCTTGTTACAGGAAGCAATTGATTAAACCCTTAGGCATGCCAACATATTTTTTAGCCTTAGCATACAAGGGGACACGCTTTGCGGGTTTTCAGATACAAGACAATGCCATTACCATCCAGGGGCAGGTTGAAAGGGCAATGGCCATCTATCTGCGGGAAAGTGTAGAGTTGACAGGTTCTTCCCGAACCGATGCCGGCGTGCATGCCAACAGGAATTTCTTTCATTTCTCCATTGATCGTCTGCTTGATGGCGAATTTGTTTATCATGTCAATGCCATTTTGCCTCCCGATATTGCCATTAATGGTATTTACGCTGTACCAGAAGGAAGCCACAGCAGGTTTGATGCAATAGGGAGGAGATACAAATACCATATATACAACAGCAAGAATCCTTTTTTGGATGACCGGTCCTGGTATTATCCTTACCCAATGGACCTCGCAGACCTCAATCAGGCCGCCAGTTTTCTGTTGGGATTGCATGATTTTACCAGCTTTGCCAAAAGAAGAACACAGGTTTACACCCATCTCTGTACTATTTCTGTCTGCCAGTGGCAGGAAACTACAGATGGTTGGGTCTTTACAGTTGAAGGCAACCGCTTTCTCAGGGGGATGGTCAGGGCCTTGGTGGGGACGATGGTAAAAGTTGGTCGCAAAAAGATCAGTTTTGAATCCTTTCAAAACGTGCTGTTATCAAAAGACAGTGCCATGGCTGATTTCTCTGCACCTGGCCATGGATTGTTTCTGGATGACGTCATTTATCCCAGTGAATTAGCTGCATTGTTGAAGTAAAATATGGGAAGTTTTTTTTGCCTTGAAACCCTTGCTGGCATTGATTTTCAATATTTTACAAAAAAACAAATCAATTTAATTTGGAACGTATGAGAAATGCTTCCTATATTTGCATCCCGCTTCACAAAAAGCGTAGTTCTTCGAAAAAATAAAGACGAATTTTTAACTTGAATTTCAAATAAAAATTTG
>JBJOOI010000129.1:0-5521 GCA_046051375.1 Bacteroidota bacterium
GAATGCAATACGGTACCACCAATCAGCTGAACATCATAGTGAACCATGTTCCAGTTCACCAGGCTTCCTGCGGCCATCCAGCTGGTTTTGAAGATCGATTCATCACCTTTGATGGTGATATAATCTTTTTTTACCCCTAATTCACGGTCAAGCGCTGTGGCAGTGGAGGTGAGTTCTTCATGCTCCTTGAATCTCCTGCCCGCCTCTTTTACAACCGCGAAAGCTTCGGGGAGGATTTCCCTCAGGGCATCCTCAATCTTTTGGTTCCGTGTTTTTTTAAGTGTGTCAACCTCTTTGTACAGGTCGTCCCTGCCCAGAATATCTTCCACAGGAAGTTGATCTGCCTGTAAGGTCAATGCATTGATATTGTTGTCAATTTCAGTCAGTGAAACCTTGATTCTGGACCTGAACTCACTTGTTTTTGACCTGAGGGCATCGTTGCTTAATGCCTGGTATGAAGCAAAATGCTCATTGATTTTTTGAACAAGTGGACGAATTTCCTTGACGTCCTTTTCTGATTTGCTGCCTCCAAATAAACCCGATATAAATTTAAACATGTTCTTCTGTTCTTGCTAAGGGCCAAAATTAATCCTTTTTGGTCACTTGTTGACCCACCCTTGCCTCCACAGAACTTTAATTATTTAATATAGGTTAATTTGTTTTAACAATTTTTGACCGAAGGTGTTTAAGTAACTTCGGCATCCAATTCCCCGAATACAATCATATGAGCAGATTTTTTAAGTTGTTTTTAGCGTCTTTGGTCATTTCATTCAGTGCATTTTCTCAGGATGGCTTTCAGGTCAACGGCCGTTTGGTCGATACCCTGGGAAACCCTATCGCAAGGGCTACCGTAGGTGTATACATCGCCGGGGCCAAGGATACGATCAAATCAGTGTCCAACAATGTTGGATTCTTCCTTATAAAAGGGATCCCCGCACGCAAATTTGTGTTGATGGTCAGCAGTGTTGGTTACGGTACCAACCTCAAGGCGCTTTCGATCCCCGAGGGTGAAGAAGTGTTGAAATTAGAGAATTACAAGCTTTATCCTGAGTACAGCGCATTGCAGGAGATCGTCATTTCTACTCCTCCTATCATAGTAAAGGAAGATACAGTTGAATACAAAGCAGATTCCTTTAGGATGAAGCCCAATGCCATGGTGGAAGATCTGTTGAAGAAAATGCCGGGCATTGAGGTGGACAAAAACGGAAATATCACCGCACAGGGTAAATCAGTGAGCCGGGTTAGGGTAAATGGAAAGGATTTCTTTAGTGGAGACCCCAAAGCTGCAACGCAGCAGCTGTCAGCTGATATGATTGACAAGGTTCAGGTGATTGACGACTATGGAGACCTGGCCAATGTTTCTGGTATTAAAGATGGTGAACCAGACAAAATCATCAACCTTCAATTGAAAAAAGACCGGAACAAGGGGATTTTCAGCCGTACCTCCGTTGGTGCAGGTTCCAGCGACCGGTATGCCTTGGGAACCAATGTGAACTTTTTCAATAATAACAAACAAGTGTCTGTCTTTGGCGGCGCCAACAACAACAATACCAGCACCTTCAATTTTGATGGCAGTGGCGGTGGTGGAAGCGCCGGCGGCGGTGGCCGTGGATTTCAGGTGCGGGTTGGCGGAAATGCTCAAGGTGGTTTCGGTGGAGATGAGGGGTTGAGGATTGCCAATTCACTGGGTGTAAACTTTAGGAATGACTTTGCCGACAAAAAAGGTTCCGTTTATGGAAACTACAGCTATTCTACCCGTGAAACAGATGTTCAACAAGATGTTGCTTCACAGAACTTCTTCCAGAACACCAAGTTTTTGAACCATCAGGTGAGTTCTTCCCTCAGCAATTCAAAAAGCCATAGGGCCTCCCTGAACTTTGAGTGGAACATTGACTCCTTTAACTATGTGAAATTCATTCCCGAATTCACCACAAGGGCATCCAACAGTACCTCTCTTTCAATGTTCGATTATATCCGAAATGATAAGGATACAACAAGCATCGGAAGCAATGACAATCGGTCCAATTCAATTGCGCCTAATTTTTCTGGGAACCTGATCTTCAACCATAAATTCAGAAAACCAGGTAGAAATCTTTCTGTAAACATCAATGGAGGCTACAATTCTACCGACGGTGAGTCTAACAGGATCAATGAAACCAAGAACATCTTACCAGTGCGGTCTTCCAGCATCCTTAACCAGAATGTTTTCACTGACAACAATGCTGATAATTTCAGCATAAGGTTCAACTACTCTGAGCCCTTGATGAAAGGTCGTTTCCTTGACCTGATTTATCAGTATGGTCAGTCATTCAACAGCAATGACAGGGCTACTTATTTGGTTGATCCGCTGGGCGTTGAGACATTCTCAACCACCCTCAGCAATGCATTTGAAACTGATTTCTTGAGACAGCGTATTGGTGCAAACCTGAGAACTGTAAAGAAGAAGTATAATTATACCATAGGGATGAACGCGCAACCCATCAACCAAAAAGGGTATTCTGTTTCCAAAGACAGTGCCTATACCCCCATCAAGCGGTTAAATCTGTTGCCATCTGCGAACTTTGCCTACAACTTTACAAGGAACAAGACCCTCCGTTTCTTCTACAATGGAGACGCAAACCAGCCAAGCTTTACTCAGCTTCAACCGGTGAGAGACGTTTCCAACCCCCAGTACCAAACGCTGGGTAATCCTAATCTGAAGCCTGCGATCGCTCATATTTTCAGTACATCTTTCAATAACCTGAACTTCCTGACTGGTCAGACCTTCTTTGTAGGAGCCAATTACAATTTCACCAGCAACCAAATCGTCAACAACACGAGCAGGGTGGGCGGCAATGGAAGCCAGCTCACTACCTTCGAGAATGTAGATGGTAATTATACGGCGAGTGGATTTTACAACTTCAGCAAGCCCTGGAAAAATCGTACCTATATTGTTTCATTCAACGGAACGGTCGCGTACAGCAACAATATTTCCCTGATAGAAAGCCAAAAGAACGTAGGCAAGAACCTGCTTTTGGCCCAGGGCATGAAATTTGAGTTCAACTGGAAAGAATGGTTGGAAATCGATTTTGGCGGAAGGTATGGCCTGAACAGGGTGAGGTATTCTTTGCCTGGACAGCAGAATGTTGATTATGGCAGCTGGACCCTTACCAACAACATGCGCATCGACATCCCGGGTGGTTGGGTATTCAGGAGTGATTTGGAATACATCATCAACCGTGGACTTTCCACCAGTTTGAACCAGAATATCGCTTTGTTGAATTCTTCTTTTGAGAAAACCATCTTCAAGAAAAAGAATGGCATATTCCGTATTTCAGGATATGATATTTTCAAACAGAATACTTCGATTTCCAGGTCACTCAACGGCAACAACATTGTTGATACCCGCGTCAACAGGCTTACCCGCTATTTCCTGATGACATTCATCTACCGTTTTAATAAGTTCAGTGGGGCCCAGCAGTCTGGTACTTCTCCATCTGGTGGGATGATGAGATCAGAAGGACGGTCTTTTTAAGTCAAGTAATTAAACATACGTAAAATGGGGCGCTGAAATCAGCGCCCTATTTTTTTGTGCCAGCGCTTAAAACTATCATAACTCATGAAACAACAGAAAATAGACATCAGGTCATAGACCAGTAATATGCCGGAGGATATGTTTACCGCAATCAATTCCAATCCTCTGATCAACCTCATTTCTCATTCAAAATAAAAATGTATGAATAAGGTTGTAGTGTTTTTTCTGGCCATGATTTTTAGCGTTTCTGTTTCTTCTCAAGTTCGACTCAATGAAATTTTCCCCGCCAGCAATGGGCAAAACAAGCAGTGGATAGAGCTTTATTCCTCGGGTGCTGCAATTGGTAATTACAGTTTGGCCATCAGGTATAAGCTGAGCGCCTCCGATTCAGGATTTTATGTGATGAGCCTCTCGGGGTCTCCCAATGCCAGTAATTATTTTGTTGTTGAAAACAATGGCAATGTCAATTGGTTGAATACCTCCCAAGTGAAAAAAATAAGATGGGATGGTGTTTTGCAAACACTCAGTTCAACTGAGTCCAACAATATTTTGCAATCATCAGGAGAGAACCATATTTTCCTGGTGAAGAACAATAAGGTGGTAGATGTATTGGTAACTGGGATATCTGGAACTTCAACGCCCCATGTTAAAGCTCAATCACAGATCAATGCATGGACGTCCTTCAGTGTGCAAAATGGGATAGGGTTGGATGGATTTAGCCTGGCATTCAATTATATTCAGGTGACCAACCTCAATACCCCCAACCAAAGCGCTGGTTCGGGTAGTTCTTTTTCATTTATCTACACAGCAAGTGGATGCAATGCAGCATACCCCTGGGAAAAAACCCAGACTGAATCCAAGGCGGCCTTGAATACGGGATCATCTGTTCCTCAGTTTGATTATTGGGAAGTTGAATACAAAATATCAAATGCATTCGCAAAACAGTCAACAGACTTTTATGTGGTCACCAACAGCAGAATCCCTGATGGAAGTCCGACTTTTGATTACAACGTTTCGGGGACTCCTACAAAGCTTTATTTAAAGTATACGGTTTTAAACACCTTGGTGACAGTGGCCTTGGCCAATCCGGTATTTTATATGTACTATGACAAGGGTGGCCCTAACGACCAACCCAATGGGGTGCTTGATGCCACAGACCCAGTGGTTGTTTCAGGAATGTCCCAAACACTTGAGACCTCCAACACCATTTACCTGAACATGGCAATTACGCAAGACATGTTTTATACCAATGCGCCAGGTTATCGAAAACTAAGGCCTTTTTTTCTGGTTTTGGTCAGCCAAAATACCTGCTTTAAAACACAAGATATCCTGATCTCTGAACAGCTTTTTGCCTTGCCTGTGACCCTCGGTGTTTTTGATGTCAAACCAATGGAGGGTGGAAGCTTGCTCCAATGGTCAAGCCTTACGGAGTCAAACAATACGGGTTTTGAGGTGCAGCAGTCTGTTGGCCATGCGAATGGATTTACAAAAATTGGTTTTGTTGATTCGAAGGCGAAAAACGGTAATAGCCAGTCAGAAATTCGCTATGCATTTGAGGATAAAAATCCTGTCATTGGAGCCACGGTTTTTTACCGCCTCAAGCAGGTTGACATGGATGGCAAGTCATCTTATAATGGCAAGTCATCTTATAGTGCCATCAGAACCATCAAGCCGGGGGAGATCAATCCAGTTTGGAAGGTTTACCCAAATCCCAGCAGCGGATCAATCACCGTAAAACATGGTCTTCCAGGTAAGCAGCGGGTTTTGCTCCTGGATCAACATGGTGCAGTGGTGAGACGCATGGATCCTGCTGTTGGCACCCTGACAATGGATGGATTGAGAGCAGGAGTATATGTGTTGAGATTGATGGATGAAGCCGGTGGTATGATGACAAAAAAAATCATTGTACAGTGATGGGTATGCATACATCATTTTGAATTATTTTCATTGAATGGATTCACTCACGCATATTGTCCTTGGTGCCTGCATAGGAGAAATCATCCTTGA
>JBJOOI010000130.1:0-5097 GCA_046051375.1 Bacteroidota bacterium
ACCATTGGATACGGCCGTGATGATGAAAATAACCACCAGTACATATACCAGCCATGTAAAATCATACCCTGCTATTTTTCCAAACTGACTGTAATCGAGCTCGTTGTTTTTAAGAAAAGGAATGGTGGTAATAGCGGACTTAACATCCTGGTAACCAAACGAAACGTTGGCGATGTTATCAAGGCGCTGGGCAAAAGGCTCATCCGGACCCACATGCAGTTCCAGATTCTGACTTTGGTATTCCCGGATTTTGACGTCGGGATGGAAATACAAGGTAAGACCCACAATAAGTCCGATACCAACTTGTCCGATCACTTTGGAGCGGCCTTTCAAACCTTCTTTGTTCTTTAGGAAAACCTTAATGTAGTCATCCAGAAATCCAACAATCCCCAGCCAGACAGTCGCCACCAGCATGAGAATGATGTAGATGTTGTCGATTTTGGCGAGGAGTAAAGTCGGAATG
Organism: Bacteroidota bacterium; assembly: GCA_046051375.1. Classification (GTDB taxonomy): domain Bacteria; phylum Bacteroidota; class Bacteroidia; order Chitinophagales; family Chitinophagaceae; genus Pollutibacter. The sequence goes on from JBJOOI010000130.1 coordinate 464, forward strand.
AGAATGGCTGCAATGATGATAAGGCCACCCATTGTTGGAGTACCTTGTTTTGCTTTTTCGCCTTCCAGACCCAGATCCCGGATGGTTTCACCCACTTGTTTTTTGCGAAGGAACTCAATGAGTCTTTTACCGAAAACGATGGTGATGATCAACGAAATGATGATGGCCCCTACCGCCCGGAACGAGATGTAGCGGAATACTCCGGCGCCCGGAATATCGAAATATTGATCGAGGTAATGAAACAGGTAGTACAGCAGCGTTACTTCAAAATGGGGGTTTGCGTTTCCAGAATTTTCTGGCGGTCGTCAAACGGATGCTTCACCCCTTTGATTTCCTGATAGGTTTCATGTCCTTTTCCTGCCACCAGGATGATATCATCCTCCCTCGCCATCATCACTGCCGTGCGGATGGCTTCCTTCCTGTCTTCAATTACCAATACTTTTCTTTGCAACAAGGCTTCCATACCTTCTGACATATCTTTCAGTATAGCAGCAGGCTCTTCAGTCCTGGGATTGTCAGCCGTGAATATTGCTCTTGTGCTGAATTCCGCTGCAGCATTCCCCATCAGTTTTCGCTTTGACTTATCACGGTCTCCACCGCATCCTACAACTGTTATGATTTGCTCACCACCCTTCTGGAATTTCTTTATCGTTGAAAGCACATTGAGCAGTGCATCTGGTGTATGTGCATAATCCACAATACCAATGATGCGTTGTTTCGGAGAAATAGTATAATCGAACCTTCCTTCAGCTCCAGTAAGATTGCTCAAGGTCTGCAATACATCCAGGCGATCCTCTCCCAAACAAATGGCTGTTGCATATACTGCCAGCAAATTGTATGCGTTGAACTCTCCAATCAAACGGAAATGAACGTCCTGCTCATTCACCAACATTTGCAATCCAGTGATACTATTGTCCACAATTCTTCCCTTGAAATCAGCAACGGAACGAAGACTATAATAAAATTTATCAGCCTGAGTATTCTGCAGCATGATGGCTCCATTTCTGTCGTCCATATTGGATATGGCAAATGCTGCAGAAGGAAGGCCATCAAAAAAATTCTTTTTCACCCTGATATACTCATCAAATGTTTTGTGATAATCCAGGTGATCATGGGTGATGTTGGTAAAAATACCGCCTGCAAATTCAAGCCCTGCAATGCGTTGCTGGTGAACAGCATGACTGCTTACTTCCATGAAAGCATACTTGCAGCCTTCATCAACCATGCGTTTCAACAAGATGTTCAGTGAAATCACATCAGGTGTTGTGTGCGTGGAGGGTGATACTGTTTCACCAATCATGTTGTTTACTGTTGAGATCAGACCACAGTTGAGATCCAATGCCATGAACAATTTGTACAAGAGTGTTGCCACTGTTGTTTTGCCGTTTGTTCCTGTTACTCCAACCAATTTCAAATGACGACTTGGTTCTCCATGAAAAGCATGTGCAATGATGCCTGCCGCTTTTGCAGCATCATCTGTCTGAACATAATTCACACCAGGATACAAGTTGACGGGAAGCGTTTCACACACGATGGCTATGGCACCGTTCTGAATAGCAGTATCAATGTATGCATGTCCGTCTTGCGCAACACCTTTGATGGCAATGAAGCAGCTGCCCTGACCAACAAGCCTTGAATCAATGTGCACATCAGTGATGTGCAGGTCAGTCCTTCCGGTCAATGACCTGATCCTCACGGTATACAATATGTCTTGCAATAGCTTCATGTGCATCATTCAGTTGTACTGCCAAGATTCAAATAAACGGTTTGTCCTTTCACAACAGCCATCCCCGCTGGTATAGACTGCGATGTGACTTTTCCTTTTCCGGTCGCAATCACCTGCAATTGCTGGCGCTCAAGCAATTCCAGGGCATCTTTCAAACCAAAGCCTTTGAGATCTGGCATGCTGCCATGATGGCTTGACCAGCTGCTTGCTGCCAGATTTTTTTCATGGTTCATCACCTTGCTCCATTCCCCTTTTTTTCCGGCATCAAGTATCGGTTTTCCAATTCCCTTGGCGATGGCCTTGAAATCATTCGAAGAGCCATTCCATTCAGACTTGCTGCTGTCTGCAAATGTTGGATGCTGGTAACTTGCATACAGATCAGCGTCAACAGTAAACAACTTGTTGGCAATCTCACTGAAAACAGGTCCTGCAACCTGGGCGCCATAGTATTTTTGGGCAAATGGCTTGTTCTTGATCACTACGATACAAGAGTATTTGGGATTTTTTGCAGGGAAATAACCTGCAAAAGAGGATTGATAAATATGATCGGAATAGCCTTTGTTTCCATTGGCAACCTGTGCTGTTCCGGTTTTTCCGGCAAGTGTATAAAAACGATTGAGCAAACTCTTTCCTGTTCCCGACAACACAACTCCTTCCAAACATGATTGCAACTGCAACAAGGTTGACTTGCTGCAGATTGAATCGCGAAGAACGGTCGTCTTGAATTCCGATACCACCTTTCCGTCTTTCATGATGGCATTGACCAGGTAAGGTTTCAACAATTTACCATTGTTGGCGACTGCATTGTACACCATCAGGGTCTGCAAAGGACTGATGGATATATTGTAGCCAAAGCTCATCCATGGCAGTGCAACATTACTCCAGTTTCTTCCGCTTGGGTTGGGAATGATGGAATTCGATTCGCCCAGAAGGTTGATTCCTGATGACTTGTTGAGGTTCAATCGCTCAAGATGAGCAATGAATTTTTTTGGATTATTGATGTAGTGTGTTACTGCAAGTTTGGCCATTCCAACATTAGAACTTAATTCAAATGCCTGCTTATACGTAACATTTGTATGATTATGCCTTTCGCTGTCCCATACGGTTCGTCCACCAAAATCCCATTTACCTCCTTCGAGATTTACAGGACTGTTCATGTTGATATACTGGTCTTCGAATGCCGCCAGCATGGTTACCAACTTGAATGTTGAGCCCGGTTCTGATCGGGTGATGGCATAGTTGTAGTCTTCGCTGTAAGATCCGTCTTTCTGCCTTCCCAGGTTGGCAATGGCCTTGATTTTTCCGGTCTTCACTTCCATTACAATACAGGTTCCATTGAGACATTCATTGGCCTCCAATACTTTTAACAAGGCCTGCTCTGCCACATCCTGAATATTGATATCGAGGGTTGTGATGATATCCTTTCCATTCTCGGGTTCAATTTCTGAACCTTCAACAGGAACAAATGCACCACCGGCAATCCTTCGCACAAGCCGCTTTCCCGTAACCCCTTTGAGCAAGCTGTCGTAAGTTTTTTCAAGACCAACATTTTTACTGACCATGTTGCCCATCGAATCGAGGTATTCTCTTGAAAGCCCAATCGTTCTGTTGGCAAGCAATCCGAAAGGAGCCATCCTTTTTTCCTTCTCAATAAAAATGAAACCACTCTTGTTCCTGTTGCTCTTGATAAAACCGATGTTTCGCAGCAATTGGTATTGCTTGAAATCAATATTCTTTTTCAACAAATGGTAACGATCCTCCCTGTTGAAAACACCCATCAATTCATGCTTGTAGGCGCCAGGTGTGCCACCGCCAAGGATGGAGGAAAGATGAATAGACAAACTGTCAACGGCGTTTTTAAACTTGATGCCATTTTTTTCCTGAACACCCTGAGAACCAAAATCGAGATAAATATCGAAGAAAGGAATCGAACTACTCAGCATTCTGCCATCTTCACTGTATATGGTTCCACGCTCTGCGTCCATTTCGCGGTATTCAAGGTGCAGGCTATCGCTCAACGATTTCCAGTATCCACCTTCAACCCGTTGAATGAACACGGCCTTCCCAAAAATGCAGATGCCCAATACGAGCATCAGCAAGTAGACCAGGTAACTACGCCATAATATGTCCTTCTTCGTTTCCAATACCTGCTGTTATTTAATCTCTTTTGTTATCGTTGAATCATTCAATGCAAACGGTGGCTCAAGAATTTCTTTAACCCCCGAAACTGACACGGATTTCACCACTTCGGATTGTTTGGTCATGAACATCCAATCCTTTCTCACCATCTTGAACTCGTACTGCAAATCCTTCAATTCTTTTGTTGTTCTGTTGATATCCTTTAGCGCCTTTTCTGCATGATGCCCGTTATAGATATATGCAACGGCAAGTGCAGAAAGGAAAAGAAAGAATGGAACATTTTTTACCAACCAGACCTGGTTGATAAAAAACCATTTGACATCATTCTTTTCAAGCGCCATAGCGATTTTTTTACTTTTGTTTACTTCTTTACTCCGATCCTCAATCTTGCACTTCTCGATCTTGGATTTTTAGCTACCTCTTCAGCAGAAGGTTCAATGGGTTTTCTGTTGAACGGCTCAAATGGTGTTGTTTTTCTTGTGCCGTAAACAGGATCAGCCACTTGTGCTTCCTCATCCCCCGATTTAAAAAACTGTTTCACTATCCTGTCTTCAAGGCTATGAAAGGTGATGACAGACATTCTACCTCCAGGCTTGATCAGTGATGCGGATTGAACAAGCAGGTCTTTTAAGGCAGCCAACTCATCATTCACAGCAATCCTGAGTGACTGGAATACCTGTGCAAAATATTTGTTGGGATTCCCCTTGACAACCGGAGCAATGACCGCCTTCAATTCATTGATTGTCCGGATCTGGCTTTTGCGGCAATG
>JBJOOI010000131.1:0-5085 GCA_046051375.1 Bacteroidota bacterium
GGGGATAACAAAAATTCTTTTATCCTGACGTCATCGAGGAGCTGGCCTTGGTCGTTGATCACATAAATCACGTCAATGGTTTCAGACTCCTGGCCAACCTCCCTGATGTATTCCAGTACCTCTGAAATGGTCCAGTCTGCCTGCACTGCTATATAATCAGGGGTCATCAGACGCCCAACGCTTCCTTCTGGATAGCCCAACAGGGAAAGCGTTATTTTTCTTTCTTCAGGATTCAGGAGTTTGATCAGTTCCCTCACCGCATTGGTGGACAACTCTTCCAGAAATGATGTACGGTCATCCGCAGGGAGTTCATTCAGCAAGGCCGCTGTTTTCAGGGGTGGTAACTCCTGTATGATGTCTTTTTGAACACCCAGTTCAATGATCTTGAAAGTACTTGCTGCCCTGTGAATGGACAATTCAGCCATGATTTCGGTGGCATGTTCCTTGTTGTCTTCAATGAGTTGACCAACATCGCTGATGTTCAATTCGTTCAAGAATTCCGGCATATGCATGGCATTTCCCTCCTGGAGGAAAAATTCAAATTGTTCTTGAAGATCCATATTGGTATCGATCTGAATCATGCCGGATTGCTGGTTTCTGCGAAATTAATCATAGTTTTTAAGCCTGCAATATTAACTTCATGGGGTACTCCCAATCTACAATTGACAAGACATACATTATTGTACATTTGCAATCAACCATTCAATTGAGTTGCGGATGATTGTTTTTTTGATAGGGTTTATGGGTTCTGGAAAATCCTTTTACGCGAAAGGGCTATCCGAGCATCTCGATGTTCCTTTTGTTGACCTTGACCAATTCATTGAGGAGCAGCAAGCCATTTCCATCAGTGAAATCTTTGAAAAAATGGGTGAACCGGCATTTCGAACCATTGAATCATTGGCCATTCAGCAGGTTTATGCAGATTTGTTGTCCAGAACTACAGAGAAGCAAGATAAAAATGGTATTTTAGGAATCATCTCTTGTGGGGGAGGAACGCCTTGCTTCAATCAGAACATGGAATGGATGAATAAGCATGGTTTGACTATTTGGATTAATCCACCTGAAGAGATCATTTGGGAGCGGTTGATCAAGGAGCGCCAAACCAGGCCTTTGGTCGCCAATCTCACTGAAGAGGAATTGAGGGATTTTATCTGTCAAAAGTTAATCGAGAGAAAACCATACTATCAAAAAGCCCAATATGTCATAAACCAACCAGCTGTAACGATTTCTGAATTTGTAAACACCATCCGACATGCAAAGAACCTTTTTTAGAACTGCCGCTATACTTGCTATGTTTTCAGTCATCCTTGGCGCTTTTGGAGCCCATGTGTTAAAAGAATATCTCACGGAGCAGTCTCTTGACAGTTTTCAGACTGCCACAACGTACATGATGAACCATGCCATTGCACTGTTTATTGTCGGGAAAATGTACCGTCATTACAAAAAGAAAACAATGGTCTGGGCTGGTAATTTTTTCGTGATGGGCATCATCATGTTTTCCGGATCAATTTATTTGTCGATTGTCCTAAAATTCCTGGGATATGATAAACTTACCCTCGTTAATCTCATTACTCCTGTTGGAGGACTGATGTTCATCCTGGGATGGTTGATGTTGTTCATTTCCATTCCCACTAGGGAAGTCCAACAAAAGGCTTCCCAATCAGATGACTGAAATAAACTGTATTTTTGAGGCAATCATTGGAATCTCTCACCTCAAACAGCTCAATGCCAAATGGGTAACCGCTTAAAAACTCCCAAGAAAACTGCCGATCCCGAGGTCCTGAAAGAGGAGAAAGAGGAAACAGTTGAAATACGGTCCCTTGTGCGTGATGAAAGGACGCATAAAATCCTCGGCTCAGTGCTGATCTTTTTTGGATTATTCCTTTTTGTGGCATTTACTTCTTATTTGTTCACATGGATGGAGGATCAGGATAAGGTCAGAGACATGGGTGCAAAAATCCTTTTGCCCAATGAGCTGGAGATCAGTAATCAACTGGGCAGCCTGGGTGCATTTACTGCCTTTGTTTTTTTTGAATATGGTTTTGGTTTGGCATCTTATCTGTTCTGCTCTCTCTTTTTTGTTTTGGGCTTGAATTTGATGGTTGATCAACCCATTTTTTCTGTTGCAAGAAACCTGCGTTACCTGGTTACTGGTTTGATCATTGGTAGTGTCGGTGCTGCTTTTTTCACCCCAACAACCGCTTTCAATTGGGGAGGTGCCATGGGCAAATTTGCTGCTGGATGGCTGACAGCTGTGATCGGATGGATGGGTACTTTTGCCTTGATTTCATTATCCATTTTTTCCTATGTGATCTGGCGTTTCAATCCCATCTTCAAGTGGCCGGTATTCACTCCAAAAGCAAAGCAGGATGTGGAAGATATATCATTGGAGAGTCCTGCAACAACTCCAGTCGTTGAACCAGAAATCATACAGCCAAGGCTTGATTTGACAGAAGGAAATTCCCTAAAAAACAAGCAAGTGCTTTCACCATTGACAGAACAATCTGTTGATACAGCGCCATTGGAAATTGTGGAAAAACAGGTAGAAGAAGTTGCACCTGTCATTGCAGCACCTTCAGACCTGCCATGGAAAGTTGATGAGATGGAAGAGGAAGCCATCATTGAAGTTGACCCACCTTTGGAAATCAAGCCTGCGCTTGCTGAAAAGCCTGTTTCTCCAAAAGCAGCTGCAGTATTGGCTTCACCCCGCTACGATCCGATTGCTGACCTCAAAGGGTATAAGTTTCCATCGCTGGATCTTCTGGCACAGCATACTGGCGAAAAAATTGTGATGGACCAGCATGAACTTGAGGCCAACAAGACCCAAATCATGAGCACCCTTCGAAACTATGATATTGAAATCCAGAAAATATTTGCTACCGTAGGGCCAACAGTAACTTTGTACGAAATTGTTCCTGCAGCCGGTGTAAGAATATCCCGTATCAAGAACCTCGAGGATGATATTGCATTGAGCCTTTCTGCTTTGGGCATCCGCATCATTGCTCCAATTCCAGGCAAGGGAACCATAGGAATTGAAGTACCCAATGTCAAGAAAAGTATTGTGGGCATGCGCTCACTCCTGGCTTCCGATAAGTTCCAGAAAAATGACTATGCCTTGCCCATTGCGCTGGGTAAAAAAATTGACAATGAAAATTTCATCGTTGATCTTGCCACCATGCCGCATCTGCTGATGGCCGGTGCAACAGGTCAGGGTAAATCGGTGGGCTTGAATGCCATTCTTGTTTCACTGTTGTATAAAAAACATCCATCACAGTTGAAGTTTGTGCTGGTTGATCCCAAGAAAGTGGAGCTCAGCATTTACCGGACCATTGAGAAACATTTTCTGGCCAAGCTGCCTGGGGAGGATGATGCCATCATTACCGATACCAGAAAAGTGGTGAATACCCTCAATGCACTTTGCATTGAAATGGATGAAAGGTATGACTTGTTGAAAGAGGCTGGTTGCAGAAACATCCGGGAATACAATGAGAAATTTGCCTCCCGAAAACTCAATCCTGAAAAAGGGCATAAGTTCCTGCCATTCATCGTTCTGGTGATCGACGAGTTTGCAGACCTTATCATGACGGCCGGCAAGGAGATTGAAACACCCATTGCCCGTCTTGCACAGTTGGCAAGGGCCATCGGCATTCACCTGATTGTGGCAACACAACGACCATCAGTAAATATCATTACGGGTACCATCAAAGCCAATTTCCCTGCCAGGATTGCTTTCAAGGTCTCTTCCAAGATTGACAGCAGAACCATTCTTGATGTGGGTGGTGCTGAGCAATTGATTGGAAGGGGAGACATGCTGGTTTCCTATCAGGGTGAAGTGACAAGGGTCCAATGCGTATTTGTAGACACGCCTGAAGTGGAAAAAGTAGCCGATTTCATCGGTGGGCAGCAGGGCTATCCATCTGCTTTCGAACTTCCTGAAGTGGTGGATGAAAAAGACATGGACGACCGTGAGGTTGATTTGCTGAGCCGGGATCCTTTGTTCAGTGAGGCAGCATCCCTGATTGTGCAAAGTGGTATGGGGTCTACTTCTCTGATTCAGCGCAGGTTAAAACTAGGATACAACCGCGCTGGTCGGTTGATGGATCAACTGGAGGCAGCTGGCGTAGTAGGACCCAGCAAAGGAAGCAAGGTCCGGGAAGTCCTTTTCAAAACAGAATACGAACTCGAACAGTTTTTAAAATCAATGGAATAGTCTTTTCTTTGCATTGGCTTGGCCATTTGCCAGCCCCAACCAAATCACAACGATCATGCTTAAAAGCACATTGTCAATAGTATTCATGCTGATGATTGCATGCCTTCCTGCAGCAGCGCAAGCTCCCAAAGCGATGGGAAAAAGTGATCCGGAAGCCAAAAAAGTGCTTGATGCTGTCAGTGCCAAGTTCAAGACGTTTAAAAGCGTAAAGGCCTCTTTTGCATTGAAAATTGAAAATGCTGCAGGAAAAGTGCAAGGAACGAAGACGGGAACAGTCATGATGAAGGGTGTTAAATACAGGGTTTCCATCACTGGTCAGGAAATCTTTTGTGATGGCGCAAACATCTGGACATTTGATGTAGCGGCAAATGAGGTTCAGATCGCCGCACTCGATAACAGCAGCGGATCCATCACTCCACAAAAATTATTCACCAATTTTTATGACAAGGACTTTCTTTTCATGCTCAATCCTGAGGTGACAAAAGCAGGCAAGACTTACCAGGTCGTAGAATTGACTCCTGTAGACAAGACAAAGCCATTTTTCAAGGTAGTTATTGAAGTTGACAAGGCCAGCAAGGTCATCATGTCAACACGTGTATTTGAAAAAAATGGGAACAGGTATCTTTATGCCATCAATTCAATGGCCACAACCGCTTTGATACCTGATGATAGTTTCGCCTTCAATCTGAAAAAATACCCTGGTGTAGAGGTGATTGATCTGCGGTAATCATCTTTTATTTCCCCCAACGATAGGTCTGTACATCAAATCCTGCGAGGTCAAGCACCCTGTCCACTACGGTCATGGCGATTGCTTCAACCGTATCGGGCTTGCTGTAGAAGGATGGTGTTGCAGGGCAAATAATGCCACCAGCCAG
>JBJOOI010000132.1:0-5077 GCA_046051375.1 Bacteroidota bacterium
AATATCTTTTACCTTGACGGGAAGGCCGGTAGAAAGTGATCTGTCCATGGCCTGCAATACAGCAATGGTTCCGATGCCTTCTTCCAAATCAGGATAGGCTGTATGCCCCTGCTCAATGGCATCTACAAAATATTCGATATAGTTCTGGTATTCGCCCGCGTGATGGCTTTTCCCTTCGAACCTGAAATAATGCTTGAGCTTGTGTTCCCAGGTGATGATTCTCTCTTCGCCGGTCTTGTCTGTGATGGCATAGCGGAGGTCCATATAATCTCCCTGGCTGCAGCCAGCTGTTCCCCTCAGGATGCAGCTCATTTCACTGTCTCGTGTGACCGGCTGTACAGGACCTGTATAACATCCACTGACCCTTGCTACCCTTCCGTCAGTTGATTTGAAAATAAAGTGCATGGTATCATTGTGTTTCAAACCACCCTGCTGGCCATTGCTGCTCAACATGCCATAGCCCATCACTTCCTCTATATTAGGCAAATACCAGCGGATAAAATCCACAGGATGGCTCAAACCACCATACAACCATTTGAAAGACTGCTGCAGGCTCCAGGGCTTTTCCAGAAACCAGCGGTGGTCAGCATGGTAATAGGCTTCAATGGTTATCAATTCACCAATCAATCCTTCTTCGTAATCCTTTCTTTGCCTTTGCATCGGTTCAAAAAACCTTGAGCTTTGCCCAATGAATACTTTCTTGCCAACTGTCCTGGCCAAAGCCAACAACTCATTTGCCTTGCTCAAATCATCAATGAAAGGTTTTGTACACAATACATGCTTTCCATGTTGCAAGGCCATCATCACATGTGTGGCATGCAGATGATCCGGCGTGTAGATGGCAATCAGGTCAATCGACTGGTCATCCAGCATCTCCTGATAAGAAGTAGTATAATGATCAAACTGGAATTCCTTTGCACGGTGTTTGCATTTTTCAACGTCCACATCACAAATCATCCGCAGCTGAACGCGATCACTCTGCAGTGCTGCTGAGATGGTACTCCTTCCTTCGCCCAAACCTAAAATTCCGATGGTCAACATATCATTTGTTTTCGTTTGTTAAAAATACCCAGGTCTCGTTTTTAGCAGTGCCTGCAATCCCTTCCTGGTATTGCTTCATCCTGGCATTCCAGTCATCCATGCGTGGATTGTTCAATCGTGTTTTGGGATCCAGTGCTTCCAGTGTTTCCCCCTGAGGAATGCTGATCACCAACATGAGCTGACGACCATTCCTGAACAATTGGAGTTGTTTGAAACCTGCATTGCAAAAACCCTTAGACACCTCAGGCCAATATTTCCGTTGCGTGGCATGGGCATCCAGGTATGCCTGTTGCATTTGTTTATCCTCTACCAGGTTGGCTGTCAGGATATAATGTTTCCAATTTTTTTCATCAATTTTCTCGCCACAATCCCTTCTGTCAAACTGATAAAAAAGATCATGGTATACCCTTACCTCAACACCTGCAAAATTGTTTTTCAATCGTCCTTCCAGTACAGCAATATCCATGACAGTTGTATACACCACATGGTGATTTTTCCATGAATAAACAGCAGTAGAGTCCATCTTGTACTTGTTCAGGAATCGCTTCAATGAATCTGTGCTGAAGGAAATGCCATCAGGAATCACCAATTCAATCATTTCATTTCTTGCTTCATTGATGGATTGACTTGATGCAGACCTATCAAACTTGTATGGACGAAAAAAATCTTTCAGTTCGTTCGGCAGGCCAGCAGCAGCCATGATATCATCATTTCCTGAGGGTCCATTGTTTTGCCATACATTGTCTGGTCCATTGGCGTTTTGAAGAAATTTTTCAGCAGGGGTCCAATTATTTTTGACAGTAAGTCCTGAAGTGCCCTGATCAGTATACAAATAAAACCAATGGGTTGGCAGGTGAGGATACGCTGCTTTGTATATACTGTCTACGCGGTTCTCTGCAACAAATCCATTGGCCTGGGTACCCATGGTATAGATGCCGCCACAATCATAATTGTGTTTGCCAAAATGATGGATATAATTTCCAATGATCGCATTGTCAAAATTGGGATTGATTTCAGGATTCCATCCCCAGCCCATGCTGATGCCTGAATTGGAAACCTCTTCTACTTCGTTGCCCCTCACCTGTGTTTGCTGCAGGTAGCCCAAACCGATGCCTGCACAACTCCAGTCTTCATTGGACACATCCGTCACGAGATTGTTGGTGATGGAAATGCCAACGGGTACTTCGGATTTGTTGGCAGGAAAATAGGGCAGGTGAATCTCTTGTTCCGGAGTTGAAAAAATACCTGCAAGGATTCCGGTTCCACCGATATCCATGAACAGGTTGCGTTGTACTTCCACATGCCCAACACCCTTGTGCATATCCAGTCCTGTTGAAGCCAGGTGTGTAAAATAATTCTGTTCAAAATAAATGCCCCTGGCATGGTTCAAAGTTACAGCAGCTGCAGGCCTGCCCACCCAGGCTTGATTGTCTAATCCGGGGTTTGCCTTTATACCGGGTGTTTGCAGCCTGTACGCATCAGTCATGTACATGCCAATCTGATGTGGCACATGACCATGGGTTGATGGCCTGTTCCAATGGGAATGTGAAAACTCAAGATTTGAAAATTGAATGTATTGTACGGGGTTCTCGACGTTGCCCTGGATATCCAATAGCGTTTCCAAAACGGGCGCAACTACATCAGCAGAAGCCATGTTTACGCCTGCAGCTGGATAATAAAAAAGCTGTTCGTTCTTGGTGTCATGAAACCATTCACCGGGTTCATCCAATAACTCAATGGCATTGACCATGTAAAAAGCAGAGTTCCCTGTTTCCTTAGAGATCCAGGGCGCAGGCCATGGATGTTCACTCTGGATGCGGCTTTCAGGATCCTTGAAAAATAATTTTGTACTGTCTCCTTTTACCATCATGCTGGCAACCCGGAGATTGGCGATGGCCCACCATTGGTGGATGAACATTTCCAATCCCTCAGGGTTTTTAATGGTATTCAGCATTCCTGTAGGCACCCAGCAACTTCTTTCCATTTTGTTCCAGCTGATGATCCTGTTCATCTGATCTCCTTCGGTGTCTTTGGCCCTGATGGCTTTTTTGCCGTTCACCCAGAGTTGTCGAATGCCGTCTCTTGAAAATCCCATGCCGCTCAGATCAGCCACCCAAACCTTGGATGAAATTTTTGCCTGAAGTCTTTTGCTCTTGCTGCCGGCAGGCGTCCATTTATTGATCTGTTTTCCTCCACTGATGACAGCGTGTTCATTTCCATATGACTGCACCATCGTATAGCTTGTCAAATTTCCTGCATCTTCTGGCCTGATGAAAACAGGTTCTTTGAGTTCATATCGGCCGCCGCGCAGAAAGATTTTGTAATGTGTGTTTGCGCCTGGATTCAAGCGCCGCTGCTCCCTTACCTTTCTGATGGCCATGTTCACTGTTGACAATGGATGGTCAAAGCTTCCTGAAGCTGTGTCTTGCCCTTTTGTGCTCACATAAAATTCCTGTTGTGCATGCAGGGCATTGCCTACAAACAGTAGGTAAAGAAAGAGGATATTTCGGCGTTGACCCATCATTGAAAAATTGATTTCATGTAAGCAGCATTTGACCCAAAATTCTTTTTTACATTGTTCGGCTCTTTGGCATCACGGGACCTTTCCAGGACCAACCAACCAGACCATCCCATCTTGTCCAGGGTTTGTTTCACTTCTTTCATATCCAACCGGGTATTGTCTTTCAGGAGTACCCCATCATCATCTGTGCAATGGATCTGGATGATATTTTTCCTTCCCAAAATCTTCAGTTCCTTGCACAAATCCCTTCCATTCTTCAAAGGATTTGAAAAATTGAAATAGCTTTTGATGCCATTGCTTCCCACTTTCTTCAACAGTTTTTTTTCTGCATGGGCATCCAGGGCCGTTTCTATTCCAATTACTACACCGGCTGCTTCAGCCATCTTGCCCACCTGTTGTAAACGGCTGACCACAGCATCCATCAACTCCGGATGCTTAATCAAATCACACTGCACGCCCATCGGCAGGAAACCTACTTTAACATTCATCAACTTCATGGTGCGGATACAATCCTCAATGGATTGAATAAAATTTTCGCGCGCGCAAAATGATTGTGCATAATAGCCAGACATGGACAGCGAACAGAAACTGATATTGAAATTTTTCGCCTGTTGCATGAATTGAGCACGGATGGAATCATTCAAGAGTTGGTTGTCAAATGTTGGACGATTACCCAAGCCACCCATGTCAAGCTCCAGCCCTTGCACTCCCACCTGGCTTGCCAATGAAATGGCACCAATCTTCTGGCGCTTCAACATCATGAGATCTACTGCGGCGATGGTATAGCGTTGTTGGGCACATGCTTTTTTTATCCCTGCAAAGCAGGAAAAAAACAGCAGAGAAATGAATAATATTTTTTTATGCTGCATCATCATTTGCTGAGATAAGATTTCATCAAGGCTTCTATGCGTGGCCATCCAATCAATGCATGAACGGGCAATCCTTTGCCATCAGCCCCAAAAGCTTTCATGGCTTCATCTTTCTCAATGACTACCGCTTGCTCCATGATCTTGCCTTCCTTGTCTTTCAGTGCATCTACATTCAAATGAAAATGCTTGGCAACAAATGCATACATGGCCTGCCGTTTAGATGGGCCATAATCATGGCCTTCTGTGGCAAGATGATGGTTCTGTACTGTTGCACCAGGATAAAAATCATAGACCTTTTTTAAAAAAGGAAATTCCAGTTCGGGAACATCTTTGGTCCAGTCTTTACCATCAGAGATTACCAGCTGAGGACGGGGTGCGGCCATGGCAGCAATTTCCACATTGTTGGTGCCACCACCGCAAAGATGAAAACCCATGCCACTTTCGCAAGGACAACCACCACTGTGGTATGAAGACATCATGACCACAGGAATGCTGATGGTAATGCGTGGATCAATGGCCGCAGTGAGCATGGTCTGGCTGCCGCCACCTGAAGCACCCGTCATGCCTACACGGCTGGCATCCACCATTGGCATTGAAAGAACATGATCCATCAATCGCTGCGTATTGTAAATCTGTAAAGTATTCA
>JBJOOI010000133.1:0-5033 GCA_046051375.1 Bacteroidota bacterium
TTTACCGGCCTCTACAAACAAGAGGAACAAGACCATGGCATCGCCGGAGTACTTGACTGGAAATTGATTGAAGAAGCTGCGCCTGCATTGGAAAAACAAGAAAAAGTGCTGATCAGTTCCCATATAAAGAATACAGACCGAACAACTGGAACCATGCTCAGCAATGAAATCACCAAAAAATACGGTGCGGCTGGCTTACCGGAAGATACTGTTCACATGAAGTTCAAGGGAACCGCAGGCCAAAGTTTTGGCGCCTTCAATACTTGTGGTGTTACGCTGGAATTGGAAGGTGATGCCAATGACTATTTCGGCAAGGGCTTGAGTGGTGCCAAGATGATTGTTTACCCCCACAAGGAATCAGGATTTGTGGCTGAAGAGAATATTGTTATTGGGAATGTGGCATTTTATGGTGCTACCTCAGGAAAGGCTTTCATCCGCGGAAAGGCTGGAGAACGTTTTGCAGTAAGGAATTCGGGTGCTACAACTGTTGTGGAAGGTGTTGGCGATCATGGCTGCGAGTACATGACCGGAGGAACCGTTGTTGTGCTGGGAAGTACTGGAAGAAATTTTGCTGCAGGCATGAGTGGTGGTATCGCCTATGTATATGACATCCTAGGTCAATTCAGTGAAAATTGTAACATGGAAATGGTAGACCTGGATCCTATTGGTGATGATGACATGGAAACATTGAAATCATTGCTGAGTGAGCATGTGGCCACAACCGGAAGCACAGTCGCTAAATTCCTTCTGAGTGATCTTGACAATCAAAAAAGCCAATTCATAAAAGTATATCCGCGCGATTACAAGAAAGTGATGGAAATGAAGAAAGCCGGAAAAACTGCAATCATCAAATAATCTTATCAATGGGAAAGCCTACAGGATTTTTGGAATATACCAGGGTCAGTCCATCCAAAATAGCTGCAACAGAAAGGGTTCAGCATTACAATGAATTTGTAAAACCTTTCGAACCCGAGGAGCTCAATAAACAGGCTGCGCGTTGCATGAATTGTGGCGTTCCTTTCTGCCACAGCGGATGCCCTTTGGGAAACATCATACCGGAGTTCAATGATGCTGTGTACAGGGAGAGTTGGCAAGAGGCCTATGAAATACTCAGCTCAACCAATAATTTCCCGGAATTCACAGGCAGGATTTGCCCAGCCCCTTGTGAAAGTTCCTGTGTACTGGGCATCAACCAGCCGCCAGTCAGCATTGAGGAGATTGAGAAACACATCATTGAAATCGCTTTTGATAAAGGATATGTAAAACCCAAGGTACCTGTACTGCGTTCCGGTAAGAAAATTGCGGTGATCGGCAGTGGCCCAGCTGGACTTGCAGCTGCAGCACAATTGAACCAGGCAGGGCACCAGGTAACCGTTTTTGAACGCGATGAAAAACCCGGAGGATTGCTTCGCTATGGTATTCCAGATTTTAAACTGGAAAAAAACGTCATTGACAGGAGAATAACCTTGATGGAAGAAGAAGGCATTGTATTCAAATGCAATGCAAACGTTGGCGTTAACATCAACATCAATGATCTTACCAGAGATTACAACGCCATCGTATTGGCTGGAGGATCCACCATCCCAAGAGACCTTCCGATACCTGGAAGGGAATTGAACGGCGTTCATTATGCCATGCATTTCCTGAAACAACAAAATAAATTGGTAGCAGGCAGTGATCCGCTGGCCCAAAAGAATATTGAAAGCAATGTACTGGATCATCTCCTGTCTGCCAAAGGCAAACATGTTGTAGTGATTGGCGGTGGGGATACTGGAAGTGATTGTGTTGGAACCTCCAACAGGCAGGGTGCAGCCAGCATCACACAGTTTGAATTGATGCCCAAGCCCCCTGAAAGCAGGACACCCATTATGCCATGGCCAACCTACCCCATGGTCATGAAAACAACGACCTCACACGAGGAAGGTTGCGAAAGACAATGGGCTGTTGCCACAAAAGAATTCATTGGAGATGAAAATGGCAACCTTAAAGCCCTGAAAACTGTTGAACTGGAATGGAAGTCGGAAGATGGAAGACCCAGCAAGTTTACCGAGCGGGTTGGTTCGGAAAAAATCATTCCCTGTGAGTTGGTATTGCTGGCAATGGGATTTGTGGCTCCTCAAAAATCAGGAATGCTCGACACCCTGGATGTTGAACTGGATGAAAGAGGCAATGTAAGGGCAACGGAGAGAGAATTCAGAACGAACATTGGAAAGATTTTCGCCTGCGGAGACATGAGGAGAGGTCAATCTCTGGTCGTTTGGGCCATCAGTGAAGGTCGCGAGTGCGCAAGAAAGGTAGATGAGTTCCTGATGGGGGTATCTTATTTGGAATCTAAAGACAGCAGCTTGCTCGTCTAAATTAATATTATAACTTTTAATCAAATAGGCCAGTCATTGACTGGCCTTCTTTTTTCAACAACTTATATATTAAATTTATTTATATGTATAAATATTTTAAAATTTTGATTTTAAAAATAATTTCTTAAAATAGACTTATTTAATTGATTTACAACATTTTAGTTTATTTTTAATAACATATTATATTTATTAATATGTATTTATATTTTATTCTTTTTGTTAGATTTTTATATATTTGTTCTAACAAATCATCTTTTTAACAAAAACTATTCAACAATGAATTCAAAATCACTAAGAGACAAGCTGCCTTTTCTGGTGTTGGCAATCATTGCCATTGCAGCGATCTTCGTTCCGGTATTGCCCAACTTTGAGGACAAAGAAGGGGTCTATAATGGAGCAGACATCACATGGATTTTGATTGCTACAGCATTGGTATTTCTGATGACCCCCGGTCTTGCCTTTTTCTATGGTGGAATGGTTCACAGAAAAAATGTTATTTCTACCATGATCAAAAGCACCGTTGCCGCAGGGGTGGTTACGGTGATTTGGATAACCTTTGGCTACAGCCTTTGTTTTGGTGATTCTTTGGGTGGTTTCATCGGAAGCCCCATGACCAATTTCTTTTTCAAGGATGTAGCCAATGCAGCCCCTTGGTCATTGGCCCCCAGCATTCCAAAATCATTGTTTGCCCTTTTTCAGTTGATGTTCGCCATCATTACCCCAGGATTGGTGGTTGGCGCCTTGGCTGAACGTGTTAAGTTCACCTCTTATATTCTTTTCATCATATTGTTCAGCATACTTGTATACGCTCCCCTCGCCCACTGGAGCTGGCATCCTGATGGCTTCCTGTTCAAAATGGGTGCTCTTGATTTCGCAGGTGGTACTGTGGTTCATATTTCTGCAGGTTGTGCTGCCTTGGCTGGAGCCCTTGTACTCAAGCGTAGGAAAGCACACATGGAAGGAGTTGAAATTCCCCCAGCCAATGTTCCCTATGTATTGATTGGAACCGGATTACTTTGGTTTGGATGGTTCGGTTTCAATGCAGGTTCAGCATTGGGTGCAAATGGTTTGGCTGTATCAGCCTTTGCAACAACCAACACTGCCGCTGCTGCTGCTGGTCTGTCCTGGATGTTCTTTGATGTAATGAAAGGTAAAAAACCATCAGTAATGGGCTTCTGTATTGGTGCTGTCGTAGGCTTGGTGGCAATTACACCTGGCGCAGGTTTCGTCGGTATCCCTCAAAGTATTTTTATTGGTGTAATCGCTGCAATCATCTCTAACATAGCAGTACACTATAAACAAAAATCAAATCTTGATGATACATTGGATGTATTCCCTTGCCACGGACTGGGTGGTATTGTTGGGATGATCCTGACTGGTGTATTTGCTACAAAAGCGATAAACGGGGCTGGAAACGACGGATTGTTTTACGGCAATGCTGAATTCTTCTTCACCCAATTGAAAGCCATGGGTGTTGCTGTTGTTTACTCATTTGTGGTTTCCTATATCATTTTCAAGTTCATCAACCTGATTCAACCATTAAGGGTTTCGGAAGAAGAAGAAGAAATGGGATTGGATGCCTCACAGCATGATGAGAAATACGGCAGAAATCCTCAGAAGGGATAAAATGATCAAATAACAAACAAGGGTACAGCGCAAGGCGGTGTTGGACTAGAACATTCGCCTCTGCCATACCCTCTCTTTAGAACTAAAAACCACAACAATGTTACGAAAACTTTACGTAATGGGTGCCGTAATGGCCCTGGGCTTCAATGCCATCGCACAAACAGATTCAGCAGCAGCAAAGAAATCCAACTTTAGTTTTAGCGGATCCGTCGATGGATATTTCAGGACTGACTTTGCGAAAGACGCTGGAAACAACAGGACCAGCTTTACCAACAGCACAGGAAAACTTGCCCTGGGTATGGTGTCAGCTAAACTGGATTATACTGCCAAAAAATTTTCCTTCACTGCTGACCTAGGCATTGGAAAAAGAGCAAAAGAATTCGCTTACAATGACAAGGGTATCCTGGCCAATGTAAAACAGCTCTATGTGGCTTACGCAGCTACAGACTGGCTGAAGCTGACTGCAGGATCATGGGCTACACATGTTGGATATGAATTGGTTGATCCATTTGGGAACAGGAATTACAGCATGTCTTATATGTTCTCTTACGGACCATTCCTTCACACGGGTGCAAAAGCTGATCTTAGTTTTGGAGGCACTGGCTTGATGATTGGTGTTGCCAGTCCAACAGACTACCGGAATGCACCAGATCCCAACAAAAAAGCTTTGCTTTTCCAATTCAGCCAAGCCATCACCGATGATGTAAAACTTTACCTCAATTATGTTGGCGCTCAAAGACCATCAGACTCTGCCAAAACCAGTCAGTTTGATATGGTACTGACAGCAAAACTCAGTGATAAATTCAACATAGGAGTCAATGGTACTGTTTGCAACATCAAAACACAAAACAGGAATGTTTATGGTGATGCTTCGTCTTGGTCGGGCATTGCGACTTACCTCAATTTTGATCCCATCGAAAAATTCGGTATTACCCTGAGGACTGAAATCTTCAACGATAAAAATCAATTGGCTGCATTGAGTGCTGCTAAATCAGGTGCAAGCATATTTGCCAACACCATCTCTGGCAATATCAAACTTGGAGGATTCAC